>CALATC010000186.1 GCA_937891475.1 uncultured Granulicatella sp.
AAGAATTCTGCGAAATCTTTTTCTGCGTACCATTTTGAATCCCAGTCACGGATGATTCCGACACGCATTCCTAATGGATGAATTTTTTGACCCACTGATTATCCCTCCTTCTTCTCTGATACCACTACAGTGATGTGGCTTGTGCGTTTTAAGATTTGTGAAGCTGAACCTTTAGCACGTGGACGGAAACGTTTCATTGTTGGTCCTTCGTTCACGTATGCTTCGCTTACATATAAGTTTTCAACATCTAAGTCGAAATTGTGTTCAGCATTTGCGATTGCAGACATCAATACTTTTTCTACGATTGGTGAAGCTGCACGTGGTGTGAATTTCAAGATTGAAATTGCATCACCGATTTTTTTACCTCTAATTAGATCGACAACAAGACGAGCTTTACGAGGCGCAATACGAACTGTTTTAGCAACTGCTTTTGCAGATGTGATTTGTTCTGACATAGTTTAAGTCCTCCCCTCGTTATTTACGTTTACTCTTCTTATCATCATTTGCATGACCACGGTAAGTTCTTGTTGGTGCGAATTCACCAAGTTTGTGTCCTACCATGTCTTCTTGAATATAAACTGGAACATGTTTTCTGCCGTCATATACAGCAATTGTTTGTCCAACAAAGTTTGGGAAAATTGTTGAACGACGAGACCAAGTTTTGATCACTACTTTTTTGTCGCTTCCTTGAGCTGCTTCAACCTTTTTCATCAAATGTTCATCGACGAAAGGTCCTTTTTTCAAACTACGACCCATTATGGAAATCCTCCTTCCAAAATTTTAATAGAATCAGATTTGTTTTAATAATTATTTTTTACGACCACGAACAATAAGTTTGTTTGAACGAGCTTTCTTGCTGCGTGTCTTGTATCCAAGAGCTGGTTTACCCCATGGAGATACTGGTGTTGGACGTCCGATTGGAGCACGACCTTCACCACCACCGTGTGGGTGATCGTTAGGGTTCATTACAGATCCACGAACTTCTGGACGTTTACGTTTCCAACGAGCACGACCAGCTTTACCAATGTTAATTAATTCATGTTGTTCATTACCAACAGTACCGATTGTTGCACGGCAAGTTGCTAAGATCATACGAACTTCACCTGAGTTCAAACGAACTAAAGTGTATTTACCTTCTTGACCAAGTACTTGAGCACTTGTACCAGCTGAACGAACTAATTGTCCGCCTTTACCTGGTTTTGTTTCAATGTTATGGATAACAGTACCGACTGGAATGTTTCCTAATGGTAATGCATTACCTACTTTAATATCAGCGTTAACGCCTGATTCGATACGTTGTCCTACTTGTAAACCTTTTGGAGCAATGATATATGCTTTCACACCATCAACATAGTGAATTAAAGCAATATTTGCTGAACGGTTTGGATCGTACTCGATTGAGTGAACAACTCCTTCAACGTTATCTTTGTTACGTTTGAAGTCAATCACACGATAAGCACGTTTGTGTCCGCCACCTTGGTGACGTACTGTGATTTTACCTTGGCTGTTACGACCAGCGTTGTTTTTTGATGATTCTAACAAAGTTTTTTCTGGTGTTGACTTTGTAATTTCGCTGAAATCATAACCTGTCATATTACGACGGCCGTTTGAGGTTGGATTATATTTTTTAATCGCCACGTCTAATTCCTCCTATATAATAGTAGTTTTGCTTCGAAGATTATGCTTCTTCAGCGAAGATTTGAATATCTTTTGAGTCTTTTGTAAGCTTCACGATTGCTTTACGACGTTTGTTTGTGTAACCAGCATAGCGGCCAACACGTTTGAATTTAGCACGTACATTTAAGATGTTAACTTTTTCTACTTTAACACCAAAAATTTCTTCTACGGCTTGACGTACTTCGATTTTGTTTGCGCGTACGTCTACTTCGAAAGTATATTTCTTTTCGTCAGTAGCAAGCATTGAAGCTTCAGTAATGATTGGGCGTTTGATTACGTCACGTGCATCCATTATTGAAGTCCCTCCTCTACTTTAGAAAGAGCAGCTTGTGTTAATACTAATTTATCGTTGTTTACAACATCTAAAACAGTAACTTGTGTTTCGTCAACAACTGTTACGTTTGGAATGTTACGTGCAGCTAATTGTGCAAATTCGTTTGAAGATTCAACAACTACTAACACTTTTGTGTCAACTTTTAAGTTAGCTAATACTTGTGCAAACTCTTTTGTTTTTGGTGCGTCGAATTGTAATGCTTCCACTACAACAAGCTTTTGATCTAATACTTTTTGTGATAATACTGATTTAATCGCTAAGCGACGTACTTTTCTTGGTAATTTGTAACTATATGAACGAGGTGTTGGTCCGAATACAATACCTCCGCCACGCCATTGTGGTGAACGGATTGATCCTTGACGAGCACGACCAGTTCCTTTTTGGCGCCATGGTTTACGGCCGCCTCCGCTTACTGCACTACGGTTTTTAACTGCGTGAGTTCCTTGACGTAATGAAGCGCGTTGCATGATTACTGCGTCGAATACTACATTTTCATTTGGTTCAATTCCGAAGATGTCTGAGTTTAACTCAATTTCTCCATTTGTTGTTCCATCTTGTTTGTATAATGTAACTTTTGTCATTCTCTCGTTCCTCCTTCCTTACTGAATTATTTTGATTTAATAGCTGTTTTAATTTCTACTAATGATTTTTTAGATCCTGGTACATTACCTTTGATTAAGATAACGTTACGTTCTGCATCAACTTTAACCACTTCAAGGTTTTGAATAGTGATACGGTTGCCACCCATTTGTCCAGGTAAAGCTTTACCTTTGAATACGCGTGATGGGAATGATGCTCCACCCATTGAACCAGGACGACGGTGGTAACGAGAACCGTGAGCCATTGGTCCACGAGATTGACCATGACGTTTAATCGCACCTTGGAAACCTTTTCCTTTAGATGTTCCTGTTACGTCAACGATGTCACCTGCTTTAAATACATCCACAGTGATTTCTTGTCCTACTTCGTACTCGCTAAGCTCGACATTGTTGAATTCACGAATGAAGCGCTTAGGAGTAGCATTTGCTTTTGCTACATGACCTTTAGCAGGGCGATTTGATAAAACTTCACGTAAGTCGTCGAAACCTAATTGAACAGCTTCGTAACCGTCGTTTTCGATTGTTTTTAATTGAAGAATAACGTTTGGAGTTACTTCTACAACTGTTACAGGAATAAGTTCACCTGCTTCTGTAAAGTATTGAGTCATCCCTACTTTTTTGCCTAAGATTCCTTTGGTCATGGTTACACCTCCATTTTTCTATATATTATAATTTGATTTCGATGTCAACGCCACTTGGTAAATCAAGTTTCATTAAGGCATCAACAGTTTTTGGTGTTGGATTGACAATGTCAATCAAACGTTTGTGAGTACGCATTTCAAATTGTTCGCGAGAATCTTTATATTTGTGAGTCGCACGAATAACTGTGTAAAGCGATCTTTCTGTTGGCAATGGAATTGGACCAGCTACGCTAGCACCAGTTCTTTTTGCTGTTTCTACGATTTTTTCCGCTGATTGATCAAGCGCACGGTGTTCGTAAGCTTTCAAACGGATACGGATTTTTTGTTTTGCCATTTTCTTTCCTCCTTCGTCTAATGTTGTCATAAGACTAGCTCCACGCGAATTTCCGAC
>CALATC010000187.1 GCA_937891475.1 uncultured Granulicatella sp.
CCTACAACTGCACGATCACCTGGTTCTACTTCACGGCTTACAATTGTTTGCAACGCTACAACAATTTCACTTGCTGTCACTAATGCATCATGACCTAAGTGAGGACGACCTACGTGTGCACTTTTACCTGTTACTTTAATTTTGAAAATATCGCAAGAAGCATTCACTGGTCCTCCTTGAACTGCAAAAGTACCTACTGGTAAGCCTGAGTTCACATGAATGGCAAAACTTTCATCAATATGATCAATTTTTCCTGAAGCGACAAATTGTTTGGCACCTGCTCCAATTTCTTCAGCTGGTTGGAAGGCAATGTACACTGTTCCAGCGAATGTATCTTTTAATTCATTTAATACTTTAGCAGCCCCTAATCCCATTGCTGTGTGAGCATCATGACCGCAAGCATGGTTTAGGCCTTCATTTTTAGAAGAATAAGGCTTATTTGTACAATCTGGTAGTTCTAAGGCATCAATATCTGCACGAAGTAGAATTGTTTTTCCTTCGCCTTTTCCTCCTTTAATAATCGCTAATGTTCCAGTGTCCGCAATTTTTTCAAATGGAATATTTAATTTCGATAATTCCTCTTGAATTTTTTCTGCTGTTTTATATTCTTTCAAGCTTGATTCTGGATTTTCATGAAAATGTCTTCTAAGTGCTACTAACTCTTTGGTTAAAGCTTGTGTTTTTTCTTTAATTTGGCTCATTAAATTCCCTTCTTTCTATTGTAATAAAGAGGCATGACTAGCATGCCTCTTTGGAGATGAATGATGATTAAAATAATTAATTCTTATGAATTATTTTAAAGAAGCTTTTTCCCAAACTGGTACGTTTGCACCTTTTGAAACTTCTTCAATTTTCTTAGCTGTTTCTGGTGATTGGTAGTATTTAACGATTGTTTTGTAAACTTCGTTGTTTTCGTTACCCTCTTTAGCAGCAATAACATTGTAGTATGGTTGAGAAGAATCTGTAATTTCTTCGATAAAGATTGAATCTTTAGTTGGTTGGAATCCTGCTTCAACTGCGAAACCATTGTTGATTAATGAAGCTGCTACATCGTCTAAAGCACGAGCTGTTTGTCCAGCTGGTAATTCTTTAATTTCAATTTTCTTAGGATTTTCTACGATATCATCTTTTGTAGCTAATGTATTGTTTACATCTTTTAATTTGATTACGCCAGCTGCGTGTAGTAAGCGTAATGCACGAGAGTTGTTAGAAGTATCTTCTGGGATTGCGATAGTATCGCCTTCTTTTAACTCACTAACGTTTTTGATTTTTTTAGAGTACACACCCATTGGAGCAATTACTGTATATCCAATTGGTTTGATGTGTGTGTTTTGTTCTTTGTTGAAACGTTCTAAGTAAATAATTGTTTGGAATGAGTTTAAGTCAACATCTCCATTTTCTAAAGCTTGGTTTGGTTGAACATAGTCAGTAAATTCTACTAATTCAACATTAATGTTTTCTTTTTCTTTTAAGCGTTTAATAACGTCATCCCATACATCATGGTTTCCTGCGTTAACCCCTACCTTAACTGTTTTTGCTTCTTTTTTAGCATCTGCTGCTTGGTTTGAGTTTGAAGAAGTTTGAGCTCCTTGTCCACATGCTGCTAATGTTAATCCTGCTAATGCTGTTACAAATAATTTTTTAATGTTCATATATAATTTCCTCTTTTCTTTGTGTTTAAATTTATTTATATATCCTTTTTTAGTTGAACTCGATTTCGCTGAAACGACGTCCACTTCACGCCACCCCCACTCAACTACGTTGCTTTGTGTGCGTCGCTCCAGTGATTCGTTTCAGAACGCTCATTCTCGTATCCTTTTATTTCGTAGCTCTTTTTTCTAGGAAGTCACCGATTGCTTGGCTGATAAATACGATAATCAACATAATAATCGTTGCTACTACGATTACGTCTCCTTGGAATCGATTATATCCTCTTGAAATTGCTAAGTTCCCGATTCCCCCAGCTCCAAACGCACCAGCCATTGTTGTTAAACCAATTAAGCTGATTGTTGTTAGAGAAGAAGCACGGATTAAACTTGGCAATCCTTCTTTTAAGTACACACGGAAAATAATTTCCAATGGTGTACATCCCATAGCGATTGAAGCTTCAATCACTCCTTTATCCACTTCTAACAAAGCTAATTGTACTTGTCGTGAGAAGAATGGAACAGTTGCAATAACTAGTGGCACAATCGCACCAGGAATTCCAATTGTAGTTCCAACAATTAATCTTGTTAATGGGATTAATAACATCGCTAAAATGATAAATGGAATCGAACGGAATAGGTTCACCACTTTATCTAAAGTCGCATATAGAATTTTATTTTCTAAAATATTCCCTTCACGAGTAACGACTAACACAACTCCTAAAGCAATTCCTAATACACCAGCAATTAGCCCTGTAATTCCTACCATTAATAAAGTATCAATTGTACTTTTAATAATTTCTTGAGTTACACGAGCATCAATATTTGGAAATAATTGGTGTAAGTTCATCTTATTCAGCCTCCTTTGGTTCATCTAGAATTTCTGTTTGAACACCTGATTGGTGAATATATTTGATGGCTTGTTGAATTTTTTCAGCTTCACCAGATAAACCTACTAGTAAAGTTCCAACAGGAGTCTCTTGAATGACTTCCACATTGGCAAATAAAATATTTGCTGCTACTTGGAATTGAGTTGATAATTTCGTAATCAGTGGTTCTCCTGTTGAAGCACCCACAAATGAAATTTTCGCAAGAACATCTCCAGGGTTTAAGTTTAGTAAATGTTCATGTTGTAGAACTGTTTCAATTCCTTTATTAATATGTGTTGCTGTATCAATGAAATCTTTTGTTAATGGTTTTTGTGGATTCGTAAAGATTTCTAATACAGATCCTTGTTCAATAATTAAACCTTGTTCCATTACGGCAACTTTATTACAAATCTCTTTTACAACTTGCATTTCGTGAGTGATAATCACGATTGTAATGCCTAACTGTTCGTTTACTTTTTTCAAAAGTTCTAAAATAGATTCGGTTGTTTT
>CALATC010000188.1 GCA_937891475.1 uncultured Granulicatella sp.
CGATTATCACCATGAACAGGGATATCAAATTCTAACATACCTGGAATAGCTTCGACATTGCGAACCGCAAGCGTCTTACCGAAAAAATTATCTGTCATCTATTCTTCTCCAATCAAACGGAGCAAATATTGTCCGTATTCATTTTTCTTAAGAGGTTGTGCTAACTTTAATACATCCTCACGGCTGATATAACCCATACGATAAGCAATCTCTTCTAAGTTTGCCACTTGAACATTTTGCATCCGTTGCACTGTCTCAATGTACTGTGACGCCTCTAATAAACTTTCATGAGTTCCAGTATCTAACCAAGCAAAACCACGCCCCATTAGCTCAACTGATAAGTCTCCACGTTCTAGATATGCTTTGTTTACGTCTGTAATTTCCAATTCACCACGAGGGCTTGGTTTAATATTTTTTGAAATTTCTACAACATCATTATCATAGAAATAAAGGCCGGTCACTGCATAATTGGAACGAGGATGTTCTGGTTTTTCCTCAATAGAAATAGCATTCATCTCCTCATCAAATTCCACAACACCAAATCTTTCAGGATCCTTAACTTGATATCCAAAAACAGTTGCACCTTTCTCCTTATTAGCAGCCTTCTGAAGCATTTTAGATAGACCAGGACCATAGTAAATATTATCTCCTAAAATTAGGGCGACACTGTCATTTCCAATAAATTTTTCACCGATAATGAAGGCCTGAGCCAATCCATCTGGACTAGGTTGTTCCGCATAAGAAAGATTAATTCCCAACTCCGAACCATCTTGAAGCAGCTCTTTAAAACGAGGTAAATCATGAGGAGTCGAGATAATTAAAATATCTTTGATACCAGCTAACATGAGTGTCGATAGAGGATAATAAATCATGGGTTTATCATAAACCGGCATCAGTTGTTTGGATATAGCACGAGTCAAAGGATACAAGCGAGTTCCTGAACCTCCTGCAAGGATAATACCTTTCATAATCGAACTACCTTTCTATATTAAATTAGAATTTTTCTAATTAGTAATCAGAGACAAATGATACATTACTTAGTGAATTTAAACTAAGTATTTAGTTAGTTTCTCTAAAGCTATTTTCAAATAATATCCTGATCTTATATTATTTCCTACCTTTTGTGCATTTTCTACTAACTCTTGATATTCTTCTTCCGAAATATTATTGATTGTTTCTTGTATGTCAAACAAAGAATCAACTGTGATACCACAATTATTCTTTAAGACAAAATGAGACAAAGCAGATTCCTTCCAAACAATGATAGGGAAACCAGAAGCCAAATAAAGTGACGCTTTATGAGAATTGTTATAGCGTAGATACTCTCCAAAAAATCCACTACAAGTCTCAGAACTGTCACCATCCCAAACTAAACCAAAACTTCCTTCCAATACTGATGGAAGTTCATCTGGAAGAAATGAACCAAAGTAGGTTTCATTAGATAACTTCCTAGACTCATCAAATCCAACACCATATAAATTAAATTGTGGTTCTATAGGTAATGAGTATAGATATGCTGCTTTATCTTGTGATAAATTTCCTGCAACAATTATTGGTTGTTCTTTTCTTAAACTAGTTTTTTCTATAAAATCTGGAATTAAATAATCAAAGATTTCTAAATTAGTAATTTTTTCTCCAAGAACTCCTTTATTGACTAATACTCCTTTCATTACTTTATTATGAGCAATAATACCATTTACATAATGTAAAGAAGATCCCTCCGTAATTTTCATACGTAATTTCATTCTAAAAGGTAATGTTTCATCATTTACAAAACGTAAAGTTTCTAAATCATGAATCAGAAAATAGGTTTTAACTCCTTTTTTTCTAAGGGATTTTAGTAAATTACTAAATAGTAAGGAATGGTGTAATAATGGAAATTGGATAACAATCTCATCGCCTCTTTTTAAAAGTTTGAATGCTTTTGATAGTGCTTGATATTTATGTATCTGTGCCTTGAGTACATTCATTTTATACCAATCATCAACCAATACTCTTAAAGGGATATATCCCAACTCATTTAACACAGTTTCAACATCATTACGTGCCTTATTGCCAGCATTTTTTTGGTTAACATCATTTAAAAATTCTTCTTTTAAGTAGTATTTCATATTTTACCTTTCATTTTTCAAAAGATGACTTTTCTGGATAGCGT
>CALATC010000189.1 GCA_937891475.1 uncultured Granulicatella sp.
TAGGCTCAAAGTTTAGGCATGAAACCAAAGGTTTGCTGCCGTCCTTTGCTACTATAGACAAAGTCATTTACGCATAAAAAACATCTCATAAATGCTATCCACATTTACAAGATGTTTTTCAAATTAATTATTATTGTTATTGTCTAAGAAATAAATCAAAGTTTGCAATTCATTCGTTAAGTCAACGTTTTGAACACGAATATGTTCTGGTGCAGTTAAACGAAGCGGTGTGAAGTTTAAAATTCCACGTACATTTGCTTCCACTAATAAATTAGCAGTTTCTTGAGCAACTTCTTGAGGAACTGTTAAAATCGCCACTTGAATTTGTTGCACACGAAGTTGTTCTACTAAATCGTTCATAGAATAAACCGGAACTCCGCTCACAATTTTTCCTACCATATTTTCATCTACTTCAAACGCTGCACTAATTCTTACATGATTACTTTGGTGGAAATTATAGTTTAATAAAGCTTGCCCTAAATTTCCTACTCCTACTAAAGCAACATTTGTTAAACGATCATGATTTAATTGTTGACTGAAGAAGTCTAATAAATACTCCACATCATAACCATATCCACGTTTTCCTAACGCTCCAAAATATGAGAAATCACGACGAATTGTTGCACTATCTACTTTAACTGCATCACTTAATTCTGTTGATGAAATACGACGTTTTCCTGCATCATGTAAAAATCTTAAATAACGATGATAAATTGCCAAGCGCTTTGCGGTAGCTTTTGGAATTTCAACTTTTTTCATTTTTCAATCTCCTTTATATCAAATTTCATAAATATTCTAGCATAAGTTTCATAAATTTCACAAGCGATATGCTTGTTTTTACATAAAAATATTGTATTTGTACATTTTATTCTACATATTCCTTATAATGTACATTTCTCAAGAACATTGTGATTTTTTCTCAATCTTACATCTATATTAAGAACATTAAAAACTTTTGTCCTCATCATATGTATGATAGAATAAAATTGAAACTGCATAGAAAGAGGATTATGACATGATTTTATTACAAGGTCAAGGGCTAGCTAGACATTTTGGCCCAGATGTACTATTTGAAAATATTTCCCTTGAAGTTCAAGAACGTTCTCGTATTGCATTAGTAGGAAGAAACGGAACAGGAAAATCAACATTATTAAAAATTTTAGCCGGAATCGAAGAACCTAGTTTAGGGATGGTCAGTAAGAAAAAAGACCTTTCCATCGGTTACTTAGATCAATATGCTTCAGTCGATTCTGAAAATACCATTTGGGAAGAAATGATTGAATTATTTAAAGGAGTCGAAGCTCTAAAAAAAGAAGCACTTTTAATGGCTGATAAATTAGGAAATCCAGACGTATTAGCCAATGAATCACTCTATAAACAAACATTAGCTCGATATGATGATTTACAAGAACAATTAAATAAAATGAATGCCTATGGATATGAAGGAGAAATCCGCTCTGTCTTACATGGATTCCAATTTTATCCTGAAGATTATGATAAACCGATTCAACAATTATCCGGTGGACAAAGAACTCGTTTAGCGTTAGCAAAAATTTTATTAGAAAAACATGATGTCTTAATTTTAGACGAACCTACGAACCACTTAGATATTGAAACATTAACATGGTTAGAAGATTACTTAAAATCTTCACCTATATCCCTTCTAATTGTCAGCCATGACCAATACTTTTTAGATAAAGTTTGTCAAGAAGTGTATGAAATTCATCATCACACTTGCGAATATTATAAGGGCAATTATTCATACTATGTTACTGAACGCGAAAACCGCTTCTTACTACAACAAAAAGCTTATGAAAAACAACAAGAGAAAATTCAAAAATTAGAAGAATTTGTTGCGAAAAATATTGTTCGTGCCTCTACTACGAAACGAGCACAATCTCGTAGAAAACAATTAGAAAAAATGGAAAGAATTGAAAAACCACAGTCAGATTCAAGATCCGCTCGTTTTTCATTTTCTGTTCAAAAAGAATCTGGTAATCAAGTGTTAAATGTGCAAGATGCGTATATTGGATATGACGGGCAAACGCTAGCAGGTCCAATCAATTTAAACATTAGAAAACAAGAAGCGATTGCGATTGTTGGTCCAAACGGAATTGGTAAATCAACATTTTTAAAATCTCTAACGCAAGAAATCCCATGGATTTCAGGAGAAAGTTCATTAGGGGCTAATGTTCAAGTCGGATACTATGACCAAAATTTAAGTGGATTAAACTCTAAAACAACTGTTTTAGAAGAACTATGGAGCCGACATACAACGATGCCTGAAAAAGATATTCGTACGATTTTAGGAAGCTTCCTATTTTCAGGAAAAGATGTAGAAAAATCCACTGCCCAATTAAGTGGGGGAGAAAAAGCTCGACTTGCTTTAGCGAAACTTTCATTAGAACATGATAATTTCTTATTACTCGACGAACCTACCAACCACTTAGATATCGATAGTAAGGAAGTTCTTGAACAAGCTCTTATTGAATATGATGGTACGATTTGTTTTGTTTCACACGACCGTTATTTCATCAACCAAGTGGCAACTTCTATTTTAGAAATCACTCCTGAAGGTAGTACCTTATATTTAGGCGATTATGATTACTATATTGAAAAGAAACAAGAGCTTGAAGCTTTAAAACAAGAAGAAACCACTCCTGTTGTTCAAGCAGAAGTCGCTTTAACCGATACAAAGAAAAATTACTTAAGCTCAAAAGAAGAACAAAAACAACTTCGTACTCTGACAAGACAAGTAGAACAACTAGAAGAAAAACTTCATCAAATCGAACAAGAAATTTCTTCTGTTCACGAAGAATTAACATTAGAAGAAGTTTATACGAACCCTACTCTTTCAGCAGAGCTTCAACAAACTTTACAAACATTAAATGAATCATTAGAAGAAGTAATGATGGAATGGGAAGAAGCAAGCTTAGCTTTAGAAGAATTCCAATCTTAATAACTTTTATCAAACAAAAATCAAAAGACTTTTCCTCGTAGCTTACGACATGTTCTGCTACTGAAGAAAAGTCTTTTTTAAATTAAAATTTATTGCTTATAATCGGTTATAAACACTTCCACGATTTCCAATTTTTATAATATCCAGAATTTCACCTTTATCATTATACAAAACACGAAAATCGCCGACTCTTAAGCGGTATATAGAGTCAAACCCTTGCAATTTCTTTACATTTCCATTGGGTAAATGATAAATAGCTGTCATAATACGATTAAAAGATATTTTATCTTGTTTTCTCAAAAATTTTTCAGCCTGTTTACTTAATCGAATAGATTTCATAATTCAAAACCCATTTCATTTGCGAATGATTCAAAATCAACAAATTCCATATCGCCCTTTTCATATTTATGGATGGCTTTTAATTCTTCTTTGGTAGGAATGACACTATCTTTGAATAAATAAATAACCGAAATTAAAGCATTTGCTTGTTCATCATCTAACTCATCGATATTTAAATGATTTAAAATCCATTTTAGTTCTTCTTTCACCGTCATCATAGTCATTTCCTTTCTTTGTAATTTCTATTTATATTCATTGTATAAAATTATTCTATTAAAGTAAACTCTTACTCATTCATAAATTGGCTTTGATAGAGATGTTGGTAGAACCCTTGCTGAGCAATCAGTTCTTCATGTGTTCCTTGTTCAATGACTTGCCCATCTTTCAATACTAATATTTTATCTGCATTTTGAATGGTTGAAAGTCTGTGAGCTACAATGAAACTTGTTTTCCCTTCCATTAATGTCTGAAAAGCTTGTTGAATTTTCAATTCTGTTCTTGTATCAATAGAAGAAGTCGCTTCATCAAGAATGAGCATCGATGGCTTACTTAATATTACTCGAGCAATAGATAAGAGTTGTCGTTGCCCTTGTGAGAAGTCTTCTCCTTGTCGATGAAGAGGTGTTTCTAATCCCTGTGGTAGCTTTTCAATCATTTTATCCAGTTGGCATTGGACTAATACTTGTTGAATTTCTTCATCTGTTGCATTCTGGTTTCCTAATAGTAAATTCTCTCGAATGGTCCCAGATTGCAACCATGTTTCTTGTAATACCATTCCGAATAATTGTCGAAGTTGCTGTCTACTCATGTCTTTTATTGAAAGACCATCAATGGTAATACTCCCTTTATCGACTTCGTAAAATCGCATTAATAAATTAATGAGTGTACTCTTACCACTTCCGGTTGGCCCTACAATCGCAATTTTTTCTCCAGGGTTAACCTCTAAAGAAAAATTCTCAATGAGGGATTGGTCTTTTTGATAAGAAAATGACACCTGTTCAAATAGGACTTCCCCTTTAATCAATTCTGGTAAATCTATTTCTTTTCCTTCTTCAGATTCAACAGGCTCTTCCATCAATTCAAATACACGACTTGCACACGCAATTGAATTTTGAAACTCAGTCATTACTCCAGAAATTTCATTAAAAGGTTTTGTATACTGATTCGCATACGTTAAAAATGCTGCCAATTGTCCAATACTTAGTTGAGCTTTCAACACAAAAAAGGCTCCCACTAATCCTACTACTGTATACACTAAGCTGTTTACAAAACGAGTTGCTGGATTCGTAATCGAAGAATAGAAAATAGCTTTTAAGGAACGGTCTGCTAACTTTTCGTTCATTTCATCAAAAGTTTCTAACACATTTTTTTCTTGGCTATACGCTTGAATTACTTTTATTCCAGTAATCGTTTCATGGGTAAAGGCTGTTTGTTCGGCTCTTAATGTTGATTGATCATGAAATAAATCATATGTTTTTTTAGCAATAAAGGATGCAACGACAAATGAAATAGGCGTTAAAAGAAGAACAACTACTGTCATTGTCAGTTGAATACTAAACATCCAAAATAATGTACTTATAATCGTTAAGATTCCTGTAAATAATTGAGAAAATCCTAATAATAAGCCATCTGCCATTTGTTCTGTATCAGAAATAACAATGCTTTGAAGAGAACCATGTGCCTTTAAATCTAAGTAACTTAAGGGCATTTTAGATAAATGAATAAAGACATCATCCCTCAATGACTTCACCATGCCATAAGCAATATGATTATGACACAAACTCATCACATATTGACTCACCATACTAATGAGTGCTAGCACAAAAATCCATAATAAGCCATTTGTGACAATAGAAAATTGTACTTCTCCAACTCCTATCATCGCATCAATTGTTTGACCGATGACTTTTGGAATCCATACACTGGATAACACACTCACCATTGCTAAAAATAGAGAAAATAGTAAGAGAAAACCATATGGTTTTAAATAAGGAAATAATCTTTTATACACTTCCATTTTTTCATGCTTCATACTACTGTTCCTCCTTTTGAAATTGTGAGGCAGTTATTTCTTGATAAATCGCATTTGTTTCTAGTAACTCTTCATGAGTTCCAATTCCTACGATTTTTCCTTTTTCCATCACAATAATTTGATGAGCTTGCATTACTGAAGCCGCCCTTTGAGAGACAATAATGGTTGTTGGTTTAAACGGAGCTTTTGAAATGGCTTTTCTTAATGCAGCATCTGTTGCATAATCTAAAGCAGAAAAACTATCATCTAATATTAAAATTTCTGGTTTTCTAACCATTGC
>CALATC010000190.1 GCA_937891475.1 uncultured Granulicatella sp.
CCTTTTATGCACCATTTGAAGTTTAACATTTAATTTTGTTTTTGTAAAAGAAAACATTTCATAAATAGAAATGCCTTTAACTAATTATATAGAATATCTCATCTTTTATTGGAAATTTGTCATAAAAAAGAAAAACTGGATATCGAAAATCCAGTTTTTCTTTGCATAAATATGAATTTATAAATTGGGAAAGAAATAACTCCTAGCAGTAGCTGAAAGAATTATGAGACACCGAAAGGTGACTGCTAGCGTCCTGGCTACTTTAAAGATATCCTATGTTATAAACGAATTCTCATATCCTTACGTCAAATAGAAATGACTTTTTGAAAAGTCAAAATTTATTAATGTATGATATCCATTTATGCAGAAAAGACTTCTAGAAGTAGCTGAAGTACTATAATCCTTCATGGATTATAGTACAGGAAAAATTGAGACCAAGGCTCAATTTTTAGCTATGAGACACCGTTAGGTGGCTGCTAGCGTCCTAGCTACTTCAAAGAAGTCTATTTCAAGTTTTTTCTTATTCCGAATATAAATAACCGTAATCTTTTTGTCCTCCAATTCGACCAAATGGCCAAATTGTAAAGACTGCTTTTCCTTCAATCGCTGAACGATCAATAAACCCAATCATTCGACTATCTTTAGAAACACCACGATTATCCCCTAAAACAAAATACTTCCCTTCAGGTACTTTTGATTCACCAGTTAGACTCTCTAAAGTGAAATCATCCATAAATACCGTCTGTTTTGCCAATGCTTCAGTATTAATAAATGGTTGGTCTACTTTTTTTCCGTTAATATAAAGTACACCACTCTTCATCTCAATTGTATCTCCTGGCATACCAATGACTCGTTTAATATACTCAACATTTTCATCCGGTGCCTTTAGAATAACAACATCAAATCGATGAATATCTCCAACTTTAGAAAGTACCATTCGATCACCATTATGCAATGTTGGATACATTGAAGCACCACTTACTGTGAAAGGTCTACCAAGGAAAAAATACACTCCCCCAACAATGATGAATGCTACTATAAATGACCAAATCCAAGACCAGATAATAGACAAAATCGAGGGCTTGTATTCATATTCATCTTCATAACTCATTCGAATCTCTCCTTATCATTCAGAATATAAATAAGAATAATCTTTTTGACCACCAATGCGATTCAACGGCCAAATCGTAAAGACTGCTTTTCCTTCAATCGCAGATCGATCAATAAATCCAATCAAGCGACTGTCTCTTGAAACCCCACGATTATCTCCCATTACAAAATATTTTCCTTCTGGTACAGTCGTTTCACCTGTTAAACCTTCTAAAGTAAAATCATCAATATAAACTGTTTTGTTTACCAGTATTTCTTTATTAATAAAAGGTTGTTCGACTACTTGACCATTAATATATAATTTACCTTCTTTTATCTCAATCGTATCTCCAGGCATCCCGATTACTCGTTTAATATACTCTTTATCTTGATCCGGAGCATGTAACACAACAACATCAAATCGATGAATATCTCCTAATTTTGACATAAACATGCGATCTGAATTATGTAGTGTAGGATACATCGATTGCCCACTTACCGTGAATGGTTTTCCTACAAAGACAAATAATAAAGCTAATATCGCAAATGATACTGCAAAGGAGGCTAACCAACTGAGTAATTCTTCCCATATTGTTCGCTTAGGAAGTTTTCTTTTACGCATATTACGAGGAATAAATGAACTAACTTCTTCCATTTAAAAACCTCCATTCTATTTTAGTAATTCTTTTGCTGCTTGATACTGTGTATCATTTTGTTGAATTAATGCTCTAACACTATCCATTAATTTTTGAGCACTCTCTTCATCCACTTCTCCTGTTGCAGTTAATCCTTCTTTTTGTTGATAAGATTTTACTGCATCTTTTGTACCTTCATCAAAATAGCCGTCTACAGTAACAGAATATCCTAATCCTTTTAGAATCGTTTCGGCAGAAAGTACATTTTGTGAAACTGAGCCTACTTTTAATGTTTCTTTCGCATCAATAATTTTTAAGAATGCGTAATCTGGTAAATTCACTTCTTTCGTTGGAGTGACCCCTTCTTTATGAATCCAATTTCCCTTTGGAGTTAACCATTTAGCATTCGTATATTTTAACTCACTATTATCAGTAATATCGACGACACTTTGTACAGTACCTTTGCCATAAGTTTTTGTACCTATAATTTGACCTCCAGCACCTTCTTTAATTGCTGCAGCTAAAATTTCAGAAGCACTTGCACTACCTTCATTTACTAGAAGAACATATGGCTGAGTAATTTTAAATTCACCAATGGATGAAGAAGCTTTATAGATTTTTTTCTCTCCAAATCTATCTTCTACTTGAACGATTGGTTCACCATCTTTTAAGAACATATTCGCAACTTTATATGCTTGATCTAAAAGTCCTCCAGGATTGTATCGTACATCGAATACAAAAGCTTTAGCACCCTTATCTGTCAAATCTTTCACCGCTTTTTCTAATTCTTCAGCTGTATTTTTTGCAAAACTAGTAATGCGAACATGACCAATTGTGGCATCCTCTTTATCCAATTCAGCTTTTACGGTATTAATCGCAATGCTAGCTCTAGTTAGTTTAACATCTAAAGAAGTGCCAGCACGTTCAATGGTTAATACAACATCTGTTCCAACTTCACCACGTACTTTCTTGACAACTTCAGAAATGGTCTTACCAGTCATATCTTCGCCATTAACTTTTGTAATGACATCATCCGCTTGAAGACCTACTTGTTGTGAAGGACTTCCTTCCATTGTAGTACTAATCACTACTCGGCTTTGATCTGATTTTAATTCAGCTCCAATTCCTCCAAAGGCTCCATTAACTGTTTCATCTAATTGAGCTGTCTCATCATTCACTAAATAAGTAGTATAAGGATCTCCAACTGATTCAGCCATTCCTTTTAAAGCACCTTGAATTAATTGTTCACTTGTAACATCTTTATCTAAATAATTTTGTTTTAAATAATAAAATACTTTTTCAATTTGAAAAATTTCATTCTTTTTAAATATACCAAATGCATATTTATTATCTGCTTTTGGCAGTTGCGTAATCACTAATGCAACTGTTATAAAAACTGAAATGAGCATTGTAGCAATTAATGAAACGATAAATACCCAGAGTCGAATTCCTTTTTTAGGTGTTTTAACAACTTTTTCTTGATTTTCTTCCATATTTTTACCTACTTATTAACCGTTGTGAACCGTTTCTAAAGCAATTTCCATCATTTCATTAAATGTTTTTTCACGTTCTTCAGCAGTTGTTTCTTCACCTGTTAAAATATGGTCACTAATCGTTACAATTGCTAGAGCTTGTTTTTTATGTTGAGCTGCTAAAGCATACAAACCAGCAGCTTCCATTTCAATTGCTAAAACACCATATTCTTGTAATTTTTGTTTATTTAATTCAGCATTATAGAAACGATCTGAAGATAAAATATTACCAACGTGAACAGTTGCTCCACGTTCTTTTGCTAAATGATAAGCTTTATCTAATAATTCAAATGACGCTAAAGGTGCAAAGATAACTTGTCCTTGGAAAATATTTGTAATAATTGATGAATCAGTTGTAGCTCCTTGCGCTAATACAATATCACGAACATTTACGTCTGTTTGAATTGAACCCGCTGAACCAATACGAATAATTTTTTCAACACCAAATTCAGTATATAATTCATTTGCATAAATCATCATTGAAGGAATACCCATTCCACTACCTTGAACAGATACTCGTTGTCCTTTGTATAAACCTGTATATCCGAACATATTTCTTACACTATTATATTGTTCTACATCTGTTAAATAATGTTCAGCGATGTATTTAGCACGAAGTGGATCTCCTGGCATTAATACTACCTCAGCGATTTGTCCTTTTGTTGCATTAATATGTACACTCATGTGTGATCTCCTAACTGTCTTATAGACTTTAAAATTTTCCTTACTGTAGATATTCTACTATATTGTCATTAGAAATTGAAATAGAAAAAACAAATTCATTCGTTTTTAAATTGATTTTTTTTGCTTTAATCGTACTCCCTTCATGAATTCCTGATAGATTTAATAGAAAATACTGTTTTTCAGTATTTAATTGGAACCATTCTGGAAATTCCATTTGTTGTAATCTTCCCAAAGCTAAAAATACTGGTAACGAGAATCCTCCTAATTGAACAGATTGTATTTTTAATTGAATAGTTCCTTCTTCCGTTACATAGGGTACAGTCGTCATTTTATAAGGAACGGTTACTCCTAACGCATTCGCATCTCCTGTAATTTGAATGACAGAATCATTCATGACAAAATTTGGAAAACTTGGATTTTCTACTTGATTTTTTTTGGAAACAATTTCTAAAATATTTTGAATTTCATTTTTACTTAATGTGACTTCCATCCAATTCTCTCCTTGCTCTACAATTGGTGTTGTTGTAACTTGATATTTAGATCGACTCGGAATTAATGTAGAAATAATTACAAATAAATTGATTGCAATTAAGGCCAAAAAAGCAATTTTCCAATAATTCCTTTTCTTTTTAGTTCTTCTTAATGGTGTCATTCTATCACCTCTTTAATATTCGTGAAAGCTATTATACTAAAATTGATTCTACTCTTCTAAAAGAAAAGCTTGAAATACATTATTTCCTAAAAACTTCCCTTTATGTGTTAATGCAATTCCTTCAGCTGTTAGCTGGATTAATTCCTGGTCTAATAAATCCTCGATAATTTCTTGATAAATATCATTGATATTTTTACCAAATCGTTTAAAAAATTCTTGATTGGATACACCAGACATTTTTCTTAAACCTAAAAACATAAACTCTTCTATTTGAGATTTTTTACTTAATACATCCTTTTGTAAAACTGGAAGTTCAAAATTCCGTAATGGTTCTAAATAATGTTGAATTGGTCCACAATTTTGATAGCGTTCTTGATTTAAATAACCATGAGCACCCGCACCAAAACCTAAATACTCATCTGCTTTCCAGTAATGTAAATTATGTCTTGATTCAAAACCTGGTAGAGCATAATTACTAATTTCATAATGATGCCGTCCAAAACTTTCCATAGAATCCATAGCTAATTGAAACATATCTGCTTCCTCATCTTGCGATGGTAAAGGAAGCTTTCCTTGTCTCATTAAATTATAAAATACAGTCTTTTGTTCTAAAATTAAGGAATAAATCGAATAATGTGGCAAGTCCAACTCCATTGCAATTTTTAAACTATCTTCAAAATCTTGAATCGTTTGTTGAGGCAGTCTAAAAATTAAATCGATACTGATATTTTCAAATCCTAGTTTTCGAGCATTTCCTATCGTTTGTAAAACTGTCTTTTTACTATGTTTGCGACCAATCTTCTTCAATAATTCATCATTAAAAGATTGAACTCCCATACTGATACGATTAACTCCATATTCTTTCATCACTTCTAAACGTTCCATTTGCCCATCGTCTGGATTTAATTCCATTGAAAATTCACAATTTTTTTCTAGTGGTAAATATCGATGAATTCCTTCAAATAAAGTTGCTAATTGCTTAGGTGTTAAAGTTGAAGGTGTTCCTCCCCCGATATATAACGTCTCTAAAGGAGAGATGGGGTGAGCTTCTGCTCGTAATTGCATTTCTCTTACTAATAAATCAACATATTCATCAACTGGTTGTCCTTCAATAAATACTTTATTAAAATCGCAATAATAGCAAATATGAGAACAAAAAGGAATATGAATATAAGCTGCTCTTACTGCGTTCATTTGTCTCTCCTTATTCTTTTAGTTTATTTTCTCGAATTTGTTGAATCACTGCTTCATCCGGAGTAATATACGTATTTTGTTGTCCTTCATACACAACAAATCCTGGTTTAGATCCATTTGGCTTTCTAATTTTCGAAACAGAAACATAGTCTACAGGAACAGTTGCTGAATGACGGTATTTAGAATAGTACGCTGCCAACATGGCTGCTTGACCAATTGTTTCATCCGTTGGATTAGCTGATTCTACAATCACGTGTGACCCAGGAATATTTTGGGCATGTAACCATAAGTATTCTTTTTTCGCTTGTTTTAACGTTAAATGATCATTTTGTAAATTATTTCTACCTACTAAAATTCTTGTACCATCATTTGAATAGAAAACATATGGTTTTGAAGGTTTCACTTTTTGTTTTCCTTTTTTCAAAGCAGAACGTTTTAAATACCCATTTGCTACTAATTCTTCTCGAATAATTTCTAAGTTTTGCACGTCTGCTTCTTCAATTTGATATAACACTTGTTCTAAATATTGAATTTCTTGTTGAGTAAGTTCCTGTTGTTTTTCAATATGTTCAATTGAATTTCTCAATTTTTGATATTTTTTAAAATAAGCTTGCGCATTTTGAGAAGGTGTCAACCACGTAGACAATGGAATAGTTAGTAACTCATTATTGTCATAATAATTCTCCACTTGAATTTCAGTTTGTCCTTTTTCAATCTGGTACAAGCAAGTATTTAACAACTCGCCTTTAATACGGTATTGTTCCGCTTTCTCACTTTTTTGTAAATCTTCTTCAAATTTAACGAGCTTTTCTCGATTTTTCTTTAATTCCGATTTCAACATTTGAAGTAAATTTCCAGCCAATTGTTGGATTTTTTCTTCCTGAACTTTATGAACATAATAGGCTGTTAATAATTCAGATAATGTTTCAAACGATTGATTTTCGGCATTTTGGAATGAATAATAAGGACAAACTGTGAAATAGCTTTTTCCATTTGAAAGTTTTGCTAAAGTAGGCATTGGCTTTTCATTATTTTGTGCTAAAAACTTCCATAAACTCTCAGCAATCGTCTCATCAAACATCATGGAACGTTCGACAATTTCATTTGCTGTTAATGTACTCATCCCTTGTACAAGACTCATTAATGATTTTGCAAGAGAATCTTCACCTAATCCCTTTGTTAATCTAGCATCTAGTTCAAATAACGTCATTTCAAATGGGTTCATTTTTGTTTGATGAGGAGGTAATTGATAAGTAGCACCTGGTTGTAATGTACGATACGTATTTTGACTTAATGGAATTCGTTTTAAACAATCAATAATTTGATGGTTTCTTCGATCCACTAAGAAAACATTACTATGTTTTCCCATCATTTCAAGTGTCAAACGCCATTTTGCTTCATCTCCAAGTTCATCCCTTGTATCCACGTCTAAATGAATAATTCGGTCAGCTCCAACTTGAGTAAAATCTTGAATAATCGCTCCTTCAAGATATTTTCTCAAAATCATACAAAAATTAGGAGCAATTTCAGGATTATCTCCTTTTTCTGCTATAAATTGAAATCGTGCCATCATTGGATGAGCACATAATAATAGTAAGTAATTTTTACGATTGGAACGAATCGTTAATTGAATTTCATAAGGAAGGGGCTGATGAATTTTACTAATTCTCCCTCCAATAATTTCTTTAGAAACTTCATCCGTCATCCATTTTGTAAATAAACCATCAAATGTCATAAGTTCCTCCGTATAGATAAAAAAATAGATTTGAATTTATCTAATTATAAATCCAAATCTATTATATTTTGTTTCATCGTTAGATTAGATTTTACTGTTAAACTCTACTCTATTGTAACGATTTTTGACTTAATTATCTACTGATATGGTATGAAATTCATAGACGATACATACAATTAGCTTTATCATAATGTAGCTACGGCGCAAGCAGCCAGCAAAAGCTGTCTCATTGCTAAAAATCGAGCCTAGGTCTCGATTTTTCCGACAATAAATACCTAACAGGTATTTATTGTATCAGCTACTTTGAAAAGCTAATTGTATTTTTGACTAATGCTCATGAATTCTCGAAAAAATACGGTCTGTTCTGTTGTAGATACGCAAATAAAAAAACTTTAAATTCTAGTCACCAGGTGTTAAAAATCTGTCTCTTATACACATCTCCGAGCCCACGAGACAGGCAGAAATCTCGTA
>CALATC010000191.1 GCA_937891475.1 uncultured Granulicatella sp.
GAAGGTTGCACTGCTTTTGGTTGATAAGCAGTTGCCTGAGATTTCGCTCTATATTTATCAAATAATGAACCCGAAGACGAAGTTTTCGAAACAAATGAGGAAGACTCTCTAGTTGTATGTCCATAGGATTGCTGTTGTTTAGAATCAAACAATTCTTCTCCAATTTCTAAAATGAATCTTGATGGACGATTGGATTGTGTTCGTCCATATAATAATCTGGAATACGCATTTGTTAAATATAATTTTTGTTCTGCACGGGTAATTCCTACATACGCTAAACGACGTTCTTCTTCCACATCGTCGCCATTCTCCATCATACTTCTTAAACTTGGGAAAATCCCTTCTTCCAAACCGATAATAAATACAACTGGGAACTCAAGTCCTTTAGCAGCGTGAAGGGTCATCAATGTTACCATACGTCCATCACCTTCATCACTATCTGCATCAGAAACTAAAGATAAATCTGTTAAAAATTGTAATAATGGCGAATCTTCTGACTCTTCTTCTAATCGATCTTGTTCGAATTGTTTTGCCACTGAGATAAACTCTTGAATATTTTCAATTCTCGCATCAGCTTCCATTGTATGTTGTTGCTCTAAAGAGGCAAGATATCCTGTTTTTTCAATCACTTGTTCTACAAACTCACTTATTGATAGAAATTCTTGCATTTTTCTTAAATCTTCAATCATTTCAGCAAATTTTTCTAAAGCCTTTGCCGCTTTTCCTGATAGAGGAGAAAGTGCAGTTTGCGAACTGGCTTCTAATAATGAAAATTGATGCATAGAAGCAAAATCATTTAATTTATCTAAAGAAGTTGCTCCTATTCCTCGTTTTGGACTATTCACAATTCTTCTAAAACTTAAATCATCTTGAGGATTTACAATTAAACGTAAATACGCTAGTAAATCCTTAATTTCTAGTCTCTCGAAGAATCGTTGCCCACCGACTAAACGGAATGGAATATTTGATTTTAATAAATTTTCTTCCATCACACGAGATTGCGCATTTGTACGATATAAAATCGCAAAATCATCATAGTTATATCCATCTCTTAATAGACTTTGAATTTGTGACAATACATAACGCCCTTCATCTTGCTCCGATTGAGCACGATAATACGTAATCGGTTGTCCTTCATCATTTTCAGTCCATAATTTCTTCACTTTACGATTAAAGTTATTTTCAATGACATGGTTCGCTGCTTGTAAAATCGTTTTTGTTGAACGATAATTTTGTTCTAATAAAACAACTTTTGCGTTTTGATAATCTTTTTCAAATTCTAAAATATTACTCATGTCAGCACCACGCCAACCATAAATACTTTGGTCTGCATCCCCAACGACACAAATATTTTTGAATTTCTTCGCTAACATCGTTACTAATCGATATTGAGCATGGTTTGTATCTTGATACTCATCTACATGGATATATTGGAATTTTTGTTGATAATACTGCAATGTTTCCGGATGTTTTTGGAATAATTGTACCGTCAACATAATTAAATCATCAAAATCTAGCGTCATACTTTTCGCTAACTCTTTTTGATATTCACGGTAGCATTTCGCAATAATTTGTTCCACATATCCCGTATATTTTTCACTAAATTTTTCTACATCTTCTAAATCATTTTTTGCTTGGCTAATTCGATTTAAAATCATGCGATAATCATATTTTTCACTATCAATATCTAATTTCTTCAAAATTCGCTTCATTGCCGTTTGTTGTTCACTCGGGTCACAAATTGTAAAAGAACGTTGATAACCTAATAATTCAATATCTCTTCTTAAAATACGCACACACATGGAGTGGAACGTAGATACCCACATATCTTCAGCTTGCGGGCCAACTAATTGGCTTACTCGCTCTTTCATTTCACGTGCGGCTTTATTCGTAAAGGTAATCGCTAAAATATTCCAAGGATGAACCTCTTCTTCTGCTAAAATATACGCCATACGGTGTGTTAACACTCTTGTTTTCCCACTACCAGCACCTGCCATAATTAGTAAGGGGCCTTGAGTATGTTGAACCGCCTCTTTTTGACGTTCATTCATTCCTTCTAGTAATTTCGCCGAAATACTCACAAAGTCATCCTTTCTCTTGTTACATTCTAATCGTGTAATCCACTTAATTCTAATTCATTGACTAAATCCACACTGGAAGCACCTGTTAATCGAATCACTCCGACTGCTTCTTGGAGGTTTCCACCTTCAACTTGGAAATATTCAAATTCCCAGTGTGGTTTTAAAACCGTTAAAACATGCGCTTTTTCTAATATTTCTTGATAAATCGGAACAATTAAACCTTCTTCAATCAAACCACTTTCTAATACACCTAGTCCTGTTGCTAATCGTAAAATAATTTCACTGAACGATTGAGGAATTTGTTTAGCACTAAATTGATGTTGAAGTAACGGTAATTGATTCACTTTTTTCACATAGAAAATACCACTTTTTGCCATTACTACTTGAATCGATACAAGTGTTGACCCTGAAATGGAACGCATTATTTTTGATGCAATTGTACGAAGCTCTCCAACCCACTCAGGATTCATTCGTTTTGAGGCAATTGAATATTTTAATTTTCCATCTACATATACATCTTCCGTAATCGGTAAAATCGTAATATGATCTTCATAATCTCGTAAAATCGTCATACTAAAATGACGTTGACCGGGAACAAATGCTGTTACCATACAAGATTGTTCCTCTACTAGTTGGAATACATGATCATCCATATCATGGTCATAAATCATTATTTCCTTTTGTTTTTTATCGAAATGATTTGTCTCTAATACAGCAGGAAAACCAATACTCGATAGTAAACTTGGTAATTCACCAATACTTGTAATCATTCCATAAGGAGCTACATTAATCGCATGTTCTTCTAAAAATAACTTTTCAACCATTCGATTTTGAGAAATTTCTGCTAATTCAAACGATTGATAATAACGAGTTTTCCCACTTAAGGCGATAATCGTATCTATTTCAATTTGATTTGTTAAAACATAAATCGTATCCACTTGCATTGCAAAATCTGATAATGCATGTTTATTCGAATAACGAGCAACCACTTCTTTATCTGCTAACAAAACACTAGGTTCATCTTCTTCGCGGAAATGGTGAACACGATACCCTAAACGTTTCGCCATTAAAATAACGGATGAAATTTGAGAATCTCCACCAATAATTCCAATAATACTTCCTGGTAATAATTGACTCATGTGTTTTCTACTCCTTTACAGATTTTTCTTGAAGTTGATCATATTGTGATAAATGATATGTTTCAATGACCGTAATAATTTTTTGTGCATAAGTTGGATCTGTAGCATATCCTGCTTTTTGAAGGGC
Organism: uncultured Granulicatella sp.; assembly: GCA_937891475.1. Next base: position 3,348 of record CALATC010000191.1, read on the forward strand.
GTGTGCTGCTTCTTTATAATTTTTTGCTTTTAAAACAGGCTCATATAGTTTAGGGTTCCAGTCCACTCCATACGTTAATAACTTAGCGTGAGCTTCCACGGATTCTGCCCAACTATTATAAACTCGAAAAGGTGCCATAATGGTAATCCATTGACCATTGATAAATTCACTCGTTTCTAATTGGACACTTGGTTCTGCAGCACCAGCTTTCATCCCATATAAATTATAATAGTCCTTCGAAAGTCCACTTTCTCCCCAATCAGACTCTAATATAGCCTGAGCTAAACTAATACTCGGTAAAACTTTATATAATTGATATGCTTTTTGAGAAGACGGGACAAGCGTTTGAATAAATTGTTGGTGTGCAACTTCTGTAGGATCTTGCCTTGTTTCTTGAAACTGTAATGTACCCATAATAATGACACTACAAAGAGCCACAAATACTAAAATAATTCCAACTGTTAATCTCTTAGCTCCTAATTTCATATGCGATTTCCATTTGATTGATTTTCGTCTTCCCACAGCAACACCACTTTCTATACATACCTCTAATTCTATCATAAACCTTAATTTTACGCTTGAATTTTCCATGTTTTTTATAAAATTAATTACATTTTCAATCTGACTTTAATCGACATTCTTACTCGTTGTCGCTTTAT
>CALATC010000192.1 GCA_937891475.1 uncultured Granulicatella sp.
TACTCGTAATTGTTGTTGGTTTTCTAGTTTTAGGAATTGGGAATATGGTTTGGACGTCAATGTCAGATGCTCCATATACAATAGAATCTTCAGCAGAAGGCAATCAATATTTAAAAGGGACAGTTTTTGAAGTAGGAAAAGAAGGCGCTGGAAAATTAAGTAATAATGTTTCGACATCAGCCATTGTTGATGGGAAAGTGGAAAAACTATTTCAAACAGTAGGAACTTGGAATGGACAGATGAGAGAACAAGCGACATTAAGCAAAATCCCTCTTTTGGAACGTTCATTACTTGTCAATCATAGACACGTATTACAATTAGACAATTCTTCACTATTTTATGATATTCATTGGGATTCATATTTCAGTAGTAGAACAGATTTTAAATTTAATTATGCGTTGTACTCTAATGAAAATAAACGAATCATTGATAAACAAATTCCGATTCATATAGATCAATCAATAGCCTGGGGAGAAGAGCCAATCTTCCAACGTAAGGGAAAAGAGTTAGGGGTCATTATTCCTATCATAGAAAGAAAAGCGAATGAAAGAAAATTCTTGAAGTTTATTTTATCTTTCGAAGAAGGTACTGTGAAAGATGTGGGAGAATTAACACTTGAAAAAGATGGTTTAATGCTCAATGCAGCATTTGGAAATCGTTCTTATAATCCCGAAACAATTGTGTTTAATGTGCTCCCTATAAAAGATGGACCAAAACCTTCTGAAAAACCAGAGGAAGAGGAGTATTATCAATATGATTTGTTTACAAATACATTCCGCAAATTGGATACTACTTCACTAAAAAATTCAGCAAGTTTCTACATTTCAGGTTCTCAAATTTATGCAGTAGAAACGGCTCATCCAAGAGTAAGTGGTAGAAAATCAGGAAGAGACCATGCGGTTGAACGTCCGGAATATGTTGCGGCTAAAGATCGTCAAGCAGAGTTAGAAACGGTGTATCGCGCTACAGCAGAATTATCTTTAGAAAAAATTGGAACACTTCAACGTGATTCATATTCTTCAGAAGAAGTACTAAACAAAGATACATTAGTATATGTTGGACTTGATCAAGGTCAAAATGCACTACGTGTGTTTGATTTGAATAAGAAAGAAGAAGTTTTCTCAGCAAAAATCACACCAAAAGCAGATGCGAAGTTATATTTCCAAAGAAAACGTGACTATGTGATTTACTAATAGGTTGTAAATATAGTACAATCAAAGTAATAAATAGGGCAGTAGTTCAAAAAGGAAGACGCCTTTCTAGTAATAGAGAGGAGATGACGGTGCGACTCCGTCCGACTATTTATTAATGGCACTCCGTATGGGGTGCCTTTTTTAATCTTCATTAAGGGTTTGATACTGAAGGTGAATTAAAAGGCTTATAAAATTGTTTGAAATTTCATTAATAGAAGATATAATAGCTTTGAAGATACAAAATGGAGGAGAAAAAATGCATAAAAATTATTATGATGGACCACCTGAATATAGACCATTAAGTGCATGGGAATATTTTGGGTATGGGCTTCTTGTAGCAATTCCGATTGTGGGTTTTGTGATGATGTTATATTATAGTTTTGATAATTCTAATATTAATCGTCGAAATTTTGCTCGTTATTTATTGTGTAACGGTATTTTAGTGCTTGTATTTGGAGTTTTCTGGATTGGAATTAATTATTATCCGAAATAAAAAAATTATAGAAAAATTAGTTGACAAAAAAGAGCATTCCGTTTTGGGATGCTCTATTTTTCTTGTAAATGTGGACTTGGTAATAGTCGGTTGACAAGCATCGCAATAACTGCTCCGATTAATGTATCTAATACTCGTTGAATCGCGTATTCCACATTAACAGCAGCTTCGATATTGTAAAAAATAACTAAGAAAGTTGCCGAAGAGTTAATGACCGCTGTCTTGTTGAATCGATTGCAAAATAAAATTAATAAAATAATTCCAAGAGGAACTAATAGTAAGTCAGTGTAGTCTGGAAGAGTGAAATATCGATATGATTGAAGAAGGATAATGGCTAATATCCCTCCAGACATATTCCCATAAAAGCGAGAAATTCCAAATTTCCAAGTTTGTTTATGATCTGTTCTTAAACTAAATACGGCAGATAACACTGCTAACATTGGAGACCCACGATGAAGCACTTTAAAAAGAACAATACAGATAAAGGCAGATACGGCTGTTTTTAAAGTTCGGAGTCCAATGTGAAATGGACTTTGTTGTTGATTAGGCACACTTTCACCTCGTTGGTTAAAATTCTTGAATATCATATCATAAAATGCATAAAGCGACAACGAGTAAGAATGTCGATTAAAGTCAGATTGAAAATGTAATTAA
>CALATC010000193.1 GCA_937891475.1 uncultured Granulicatella sp.
ACATTACTAAGGCTTGTTTAAGATATTTATTGCCTTGCGTCGTGTGTGAAGATTTCTTTACACCGGCACTTTCGTTAGAACCCGGACACATTCCAGCCCATGAAGCTAACTTCTTATCAGTTTTAAAAGCTTCAACATTTGGACCAATTTCAGCTAATATAGTGGCACAACAACTATCACTGATACCAGGAATTGTTAGAAGAAGTTGATACTCTTCAGGGAAATGCTCTAAAATATATCCGTTTATTTCTTTATTAAGTTCATCTGATATCTTTTTCTGAAGTTGATATTCTTCCAAACATTTTTTAATTAGAAAACGATCTACTGTAGATAATTTACCATCCATAGCTTCAATTAATTGTCTAGCAGAAGCTTTAACTCGACCGTGTATACAACTTTCGACATTATTTTCATTAATAACTTCACCATCAATAAATAGAGTTAACAATGCTTGTCCTGTCTTGCTGAAAATATCTGATAAGTAGCTTGTTAATTTAATATTAGCCCTTTGTAAAATAATATGGATATGATTTTTTATTTGAGTTAAACGTTGTTTGATTGAGATACGATAACGAGTTAAATACCGTAATTGCATCACTTCTTGAGAAGGAATATAAGATTGGTTAATTAACCCACATCGACCAAGTTGAGCAATCCATTCAGCATCTTTGACGTCTGTCTTACGACCTGGGACATTTTTAATATGTTGAGGATTTGCAAGGACTAATTCTAATTCGGAATCTGAAAAGATATTGAAAAGAGGAATCCAATATTGTCCAGTGCTTTCAAAGAAAACATGTGTAACTTGATGCTCGAGTAGCCAATCAAGAGCTGCTTTTAATTCTTTAGTTGTGGTACCAAAGGTTGTTTGATATTTTTTAGGTTCATTTGAAGTTAGAGGACCATCTAAAATACAACAAACAATGGATTTTTGATGTACATCAATTCCACAACATACTGGGTGCATTACTTGCATAATAAAACCTCCTATTCTAATTGTTTAAGAACAATGGAACAGGAGGTGAAATGTAATTTTATTTTCATGCTCTAAGCATAATCGAGTTTTCTCATGACCACCTGTTCATCCAGTTTCCCCGACAGGAACGACAATTCCCTAATAATTCGAACGGATTAGTATTGTTCTCTAACGTAAGTATAATACCAACTTTTGTTTCTGTCATGAGTAAGACGGTGAAACCGTCTTGGCGTTTCCCCAGTACCAGTAGCCCTTAAAGTGGCTACTGGTACTCTTACTACTGCGGTAAGTCTATGTGTTGGGCATTCTTTTATGAGGGTGCGTTATAAAATATGACTTCCCTAAATGTATCGGAGGACGCCAGTAGTCTTACGAATACGAGTCTCATGGCTTAGCTGCTGCGGTGAATCTATGAGGTTGTCCTGTTTAATGGTATGAAAATAAATATTAATTCCCTCAAAGTAGCATTTGTTTAGCTACTTTTTTGGGGGGTTGCTTGTCTACATTTCATAGACACTTTATTAGAATTTTATGCAATTATGAGTAAATAAAGTGAAAAAGATTAAAAAATTTGCTTTTATTTTAATTTATGATAGAATGATTGCGACATAAAGAGATGAGAACTTTATGCGGAAGAAGAAATATTTGGAGGAATGAGATGAAGAAAAAGAATTGGTTGTATGTAACAACAGCAGCAACAGTATTAGCTTTAGCAGCTTGTAGTTCTAATAAAGAAACAACAGCTACTAAAACACCACTTGGAACACAAACAAAGTTTGCGACAGAAGCAGTCAATGATGCAGAAGCTATCAAAGGTGGAACATTAAAATATGCTTTAGTAGCATCTTCAGGCTTTAAAGGTGTTTTCATTGATGAATTAGCACAAGATTCATTAGACTCAACAATTAGTTCGCAAATTGATGCAAGTATTTTTGAATTTGATGAAAATAGACAGTTAACAAATACTGGTTTGGCAAGTATTGATTTTGATGTTGAAGGGAAATCAGTCACTGTTACATTAAATTCTAAAGATTATAAATGGTCAGACGGTCAACCTGTAACCATTGATGATTATATCTTCACTTATCAATCAATTGGTCATAAAGATTACACAGGATCTCGTTATAATAGTAAATATGAAAATGTAGTTGGAATGAAAGAATTCCATGAAGGCAAAGCAGATTCAGTATCAGGATTAGAAAAGATTGATGACTATTCTGTTAAAATTCATTTCAAAGAAATGCGTCCTTCTATGAAATTAGCAGGTGGAGCATTAAGTGCGTATATTATGCCAAAACATATTTTCTCCACAATTCCAGTTGCAGAATGGGATAAGAGTGAATACGTACGTGGAACAAAATTCGTTGGTTTAGGGGCATTCAAGTTAGAATCCATTATTCCAGGTGAATCTGTAACATTAGTTCCAAATGAACATTACTACAAAGGTCGTGCAAAATTAGATAAAGTCGTAATGGAAATTGTATCTCCTGATAATATCGTTTCAGAAATGAAAGCTGGAAAATATGATATCGCTGAGATGCCAAATGCTCAATATGAATCTTACAAAGATTTAACAAACGTAAACTTAGTAAGTACATTTAAATCATCATTTGAATACGTAGCTTTCCATTTAGGAAAATTTGATAAAGCAAGTGGTAAAAACATCACTGATCCTAACGCTAAAATGAGTGATCCAGTATTACGTCAAGCAATTGCTTATGCATTAGATATGGATACAGTAGGTGAAACACTTTACCATGGCTTACAACGTGGAACAAATTCGATTATTATTCCATTCTTCAAAGATGTTTATAATGCTGAACAAGAAGGATTTAAATATAATCCAGAAAAAGCAAAACAAATGTTAGAAGAAGCTGGCTATAAAGATGTTGATGGCGATGGTATCCGTGAAAATAAAGATGGTTCTCCATTAAGTATTACATTTGCAGCACGTACTCGTGATGATGCAAATGAATCATTAATTCAACAATACTTATTATGGTGGAAAGAAATTGGATTAGACGTTCAATTATATACTGGTCGTACAATCGAATCGAACAACTTCTATGAAAAAGTTCAAACAGATGATCCAGAAATTGATATGTTTGCAGCTGGATGGGGAACAGGATTCGATCCAAATCCATCGAACTTATTCGGTGAAACTGCTAAATTTAACTTCGCTCGTTTTGTAAGCGAAAAAGGAAATAGCATTATGAATAACATTAGTTCAACAGAAGCGTTTGATGATGCTAAGAATGTTGAATTCTATAAAGAATGGCAACAATACGTTCATGATGAAGCATTTATCTTCCCAACATTAGTAGGGGATTTAGTAACAGCCGTTAATAAACGTGTGAAATATTATGATACGAAGATTGGAACAAGTAACTCAAAATCAGCATTGTATCAATTAGAAGTAGTATCAGATACTCAAGTTAAATAATAAAATTTTTATGAAGACTTTTCCCATGGATATTCCCGTGAGAAAAGTCTTTTTTAGTTAAAAATGAGATAAAATGAAAATAAATTAAAAAAAGATTAAAAAATGCTTGCAAAAAACAAATTATATGTTAATATAATAACATCTTAATTAAAAATTGAATTTTTAAAGAAGATTTTATTAAGGAGAGATGAATATGATGAAAAGAAAATGGCTTTGGTTACCAACTGCTGCAGTTGCTTTAACATTAGCAGCATGTGGTTCAAAAACGACAACAACTAAAACAACAACTGAGGGAGCAGACAAAACAAAATTTGTTTCTGAAGTCACTCATGATGGTGAACCAATTAAAGGTGGAACATTAAAATATGCGATTGTTTCAGCTTCACCTATTAATGGATTATTCATTGACGAATTAGCTTCTGATACAACAGATTCATCTGTAGCAGGTATGATTGACGAATCAATGTTTGAATATGATGACAATCGTAAATTAGTAAATACAGGTTTAGCATCTATCTCTTTTGATGTAGAAGGTAAAACTGCAACTGTTAAATTAAACTCTCAAGACTATAAATGGTCAGATGGAGAAAAATTTACAATCGATGACTATATTTTTACTTATGAAGGAATTGGTCATAAAGACTACACTGGTGTACGTTACGATGGAGATTTCAAAAATATTGAAGGGATGGATGAATACCACAAAGGTAAAGCTTCAAGCATCTCTGGTTTAGAAAAATTAGATGACTACACAGTGAAAATTCACTATAAAGAAATGACACCTTCAATGCAATTAGCAGGTGGTTCAGTAAGTAGTTATGTTATGCCAAAACATGTATTCTCTAAAATTCCTGTAGCTGAATGGGAACAAAGTGATGCAGTTCGTGGTAAATCTAACGTTGGTCTAGGGGCGTATACAATTGAAACAATGGTACCTGGTGAATCAGTAACATTTGTACCAAACACTAATTATTATAAAGGTCGTTCAAACCTTGATAAAGTTGTAATGGAAGTTGTATCTCCAGATAGCATTGTTTCAGAAATGAAAGCTGGTAAATATGATATTGCAAGTATGCCATCAGCTCAATATGATTCATTTAAAGATTTAACAAATGTAACTTTCGTAAGTTCATTACAATCACAATATGAATATATTGGATTTAAACTTGGTAAATGGGATAAAGAACAAGGTAAAAATATTGTAGATCCAAATGCTAAAATGAGTGATGTAGCTTTACGTCAAGCGATTGCTTATGCGATTGATCCAGATACAGCTGGTAAAAACTTATATAATGGATTACAACATGGAACAAACTCAATTATCATTCCATTCTTCCAAGATATTTATAACAAAGATCAAGAAGGATTTGATTATAACCCAGAAAAAGCTAAGAAATTATTAGATGATGCTGGTTATAAAGATGTAGATGGTGATGGATTACGTGAAAATAAAGATGGTTCTAAACTAAAAATCAACTTTGCTGCTCGTACTCGTGACGATGCGAATGAATCATTAATTCAACAATATCTATTATGGTGGAAAGAAGTTGGATTAGATGTTCAGTTATATACTGGACGTACATTAGAAGTAAACAACTTCTATGATAAAGTTGAAGCAGATGACCCTGAAATTGATATGTTTGCTGCTGGATGGGCAACAGGTTATGATCCAAACCCATCAGGATTATTCGGTGAAGATGCTAAATTCAATATGCAACGTTACACAAGTGCTGAAGGAAATGCTTTAATTGAGAAAATTTCTTCAAATGAAGCATTTGATGATGCTAAAAATATTCAATTCTATAAAGAATGGCAAAAATATGTACACGATCAAGCGTTTATTTTCCCAACACTTACTGGTGAAAGTGTAACTGCTGTTAACAAACGTGTGAAATACTACGATAAAAAAATCGGTTCAAACCACGATGAATCTTCTATGATTAAATTGCAATTAACTGCAAAAGAACCTGTAAAATAAGCCCACGTTTTTTCTCGACTCAATGAAAAGATTGAGTCGAGTTTTTTTGTTAGGGGCGAGCAATGATACTGTTTGCTGTAGTTAAGGACGCCAGCAGCTTCGCAAAGTGAATCTCATGGCTAAACTTTGAGCCTTGGTCTCAAAGTTTCCTGCAATCAAAGCCAATTTTGGCTTTGGTTGCTAGAGCTACAGCGGATAGCATCATTGCTCTTTTGTGTTGTCAGCATTGGAGTGCGTAGAATTTTTCATAAAGTAGCTAAGGACGCCAGCAAACCTGCGGTTTCATGACTAAAATTTGAGCCAAAGGTCTCAAATTTTCCTTTTGATAAAAGCCAACGGTTGGCTTTTATCAATCTTGCTACGGGAAAAATTCATGGCTCTTTTTGTATTGAGGGGATGAGGGTGCGTAAGGTATTATCTGTTGTAGCTTACGACGCTAGTAGACTTGCTTGTGCGAGTCTCATAGTTTAGCGGCACAATGATATTGTCATTGCTCTTTTCATAAGAATATTTCATATGAGATTTTCATAGGAAGAGATGAGGAGTTTATTAGAATTTGGGAAGAATTTATTGTAAGCGCTTGAAACAGATTGCTTGTGTGCTAAAATAATAGTGATAAAAAATAAACCAAAAAGGGTGGAAAATCATGAAAAAACAAAGCAAGGCAATCTTATCCTCACTTGCAGTAGTTGCTGTTTTAGGTGCATGTTCTCCAAAAAACTCTACAGATGGGGCGAATGACTCAAACGCAAAGGATAGAACATTTGCAAAGGAAGTTACTCATGAAGGAACACCAATAAAAGGTGGAACATTAAAATATGCCATCGTAAGTGCATCTCCTTTTAATGGACTTTTTATTGATGAATTAGCTTCAGATTCAACAGATACTGCACTAGCAGGTTATGTTGATGGAACAATGTTTGAACATGACGAAAATCGTAAGCTAGTGAACTCTGGTTTAGCATCACTTGAATTTGATGTTCCGGGAAAAACTGTGAAAGTAACATTGAATTCTAAAGATTATAAATGGTCTGATGGACAACCAGTTACCATTGATGACTATATCTTTACTTATGAAGGAATTGGAGATAAAGATTATACAGGGATTCGTTATGATGCGAATTACAAAAATATCGAAGGAATGGAAGAGTTTCATAATGGTGAAGCGTCTAGTATTTCTGGACTAGAAAAAATTGATGATTATTCAGTGAAAATTCATTATAAAGAAATGACACCATCTATGAAGTTGGCAGGAGGACCAATTAGTCCTTATATTATGCCTAAGCATATTTTCTCAACCATTCCTGTAAAAGATTGGGAACAAAGTGATTATGTTCGTGGAACAAAAGTAGTAGGATTAGGTGCGTTTACGATTGAATCAATCGTTCCTGGGGAATCAGTAACTTATAAAGCAAATGAGTACTATTACAAAGGAAGACCAAAATTAGATAAAGTAGTAGCAGAACTTGTATCTCCAGATAGTATTGTTTCTGAAATGAAGGCAGGTAAGTATGATATTGCTTCAATGCCAAGAGCTCAATTTGATACTTATAAAGATTTAACGAATGTGACTCTATTAGGTAGCGAAGATTCTGCTTATGAATATATTGCATTCCAATTAGGAAAATGGGATGAAGCCATTAGTAAAAATGTGATGAATCCAAATGCAAAAATGTCTGACCCAGTTTTACGTCAAGCAATTGCTTATGCATTAGATATCGACCAAGCAGGAAAGAGTTTATACAATGGATTACAACGTGGAACCAATTCATTAATTATTCCATTCTTCAAAGATGTTTATAACAAAGACCAAGAAGGATTTGCTTATAATCCAGAAAAAGCTAAGAAAATGTTAGATGATGCAGGTTATAAAGATGTAGATGGTGATGGATTAAGAGAAAATAAAGATGGTTCTAAATTAACGATTAACTTTATTGCTCGTACTCGTGATGATGCGAATGAATCATTAATTCAACAATATTTATTATGGTGGAAAGAAATTGGATTAAATGTTCAATTAGTTAATGGACGTACAATGGAAGTGAATAGTTTCTATGATAAAGTAGAAGCAAATGACCCAGAAATTGATATGTATACTGCAGGATGGAATACAGGATTTGACCCAGATCCAACAGGGTTATATGGGGAAGATGCGAAGTTTAACTTTACTCGTTTTGTAAGTAAGGAACAAACAGATATCTTCAATAAGATAAATTCTGAAGCTGCATTTGATGATGCTAAAAATATTGAATTTTATAAAGAATGGCAAAAATATGTGCATGATCAAGCGTATGTATTTCCAACTTTAATTGGGGATCAAATTACAGCTGTGAATAAACGAGTGAAATATTATAGTACGGATATCGCTTCGAATAATCCAAAAAATGCGATTAATGAAATGGAATTAGTTGCGGATACTCCAGTCAAATAAGATATAGAAATTGACTTTTAGCAAGTAGTAAAGGACGCTAGCTACTGTTAAAAGTCTTTTTCTAATTATAATTATATGAAATAACTATAGCTTTAAATAAGAAAAAATTAATTTTCCAATTTTGAAAGAAAAAGTAAATAAAACATGCAATTTTGAAACCATTTTTATGAAAAATATGAGGAAATAATTAAAAAAATCTTTATAAAATCATAGGAATTTTAAAAGAATCGTGGTAAAATAAGCATACGTTATTTTAAAAAATGGAATTGTCATACAATTTGCATTTTCGTTTAAAAATACGTATAATATCAATAATGTTTAAAAGAAAATTATTGAATTTGAAATAAAGTATGACAGACATACGAAGGTTAAAATGTTAACCATTCGATTCAGACAAAGGAGGACGAAGATTTGGCTATCGATAAACCATTATTAGAAATCAACGATTTACATGTTGGATTTCGTATTAAAGATGATTTTTATGATGCAGTTGATGGTGTTTCATTATCATTAGAGAAAAATGAAATTTTAGCAATTGTAGGGGAATCTGGATGTGGTAAATCTACATTAGCAACAACTATTATGGGTTTACACAATAAATTAAATACTAAAATCACTGGGGACATTATTTATAATGATGTAAACTTAGTGAATTTAAATGAAACTTTATATAATAAAATTCGTGGAAATGACATTGGTATGATTTTCCAAGATCCATTGGCTTCATTAAACCCATTAATGACCATTGGTGCTCAAATTGATGAAGCATTATTATATCATACAGACTTAGATGAAAAACAACGTACAGAACGTGTATTAGAATTACTTGCACAAGTAGGGATTCCAAATCCACAACGTACATTTAAACAATACCCGCATGAATTATCAGGTGGGATGCGTCAACGTGTTGTAATTGCGATTGCATTATCATGTAAACCACCAATTATTATCGCTGACGAACCAACAACTGCGCTTGACGTAACAATTCAAGCACAAATCTTAGATTTATTAAATGAAATTCAAGCCGAAACACAATCAGGAATTATTTTAATTACGCACGACCTTGGGGTAGTTGCGGAAACTGCTGACCGTGTAGCTGTGATGTATGCTGGACAATTCGTAGAGATTGCTCCTGTAGAGGAATTATTTACAAATCCTAAACATCCATATACTCGTTCATTATTACAATCAATTCCTCAAGCTGGTTCAGAAGGACAAGAGTTACACGTAATTGAAGGTACTGTTCCTCCATTACCAAGCTTACCACGTACAGGATGCCGTTTTGCTCCTCGTATTCCATGGATTTCTGCAGAAGAACATGAAGAAAATCCAACATTACACGAAGTTGGTCAAGGCCATTTTGTTCGTTGTACATGTTATAAAAATTTCCATTTTGAAGGGGAGGAAGCATAATGGGTTTTGTTAGAATTGAAGATTTAAAAGTGCACTATCCAATTAGAAGTGGCTTCTTTAACCGAGTGACGGATCATGTTTATGCTGTTGATGGCGTTACATTGGAAATTGAAGAAGGAAAAACTTATGGACTTGTAGGTGAATCAGGTTCTGGTAAATCAACAATCGGTAAAGCAATTATCGGTTTAGAACCAGTAACAAGCGGTAAAGTATTATATGAAGGACAAGATGTGACAAATAAAGCACGTCGTCGTACTTCTGACTACAACCGTAATGTACAAATGATTTTCCAAGATTCATTATCAAGTTTTAATCCTAAAAAACGTATTTTAGATATCGTTGCTGAGCCATTACGTAACTTCGATCGTTTATCTCCAGAAGAAGAACGTCGTAAAGTTATCGAGTTAATGGAAATCATTGGTTTATCTGAAGAAGCATTATTAAAATACCCTCACCAATTCTCTGGTGGACAACGTCAACGTATTGGGGTAGCTCGTGCATTAGCAAGTAATCCACGTTTAATTATTGCGGATGAACCAGTATCTGCTTTGGACTTATCAGTACAAGCGCAAGTATTAAACTACATGAAACGTATTCAAGATGAATTTAACTTAAGTTATTTATTCATCTCTCATGACCTTGGGGTTGTAAAACACATGTGTGATGAATTATTCATTATGTATCGTGGACGTTTTGTTGAAACAGGAAAAGCAAATGATATTTATGCAGATCCTCAACATATTTATACAAAACGTTTATTATCAGCCATTCCAGTTATTGACCCAGTAAACCGTGAAGCGAACAAACAACGTCGTATTGAAGCTGAGAAATTCTATCAAGAAAATCAAACAATGTACTATGACGAAAATGGTCGTGTATTCGATTTACAACAATTGTCAGATTCGCATTTTGTTGCGTTGAATCCGTCAGCAAAGGGAGGTAACTAGACTATGTGGAAAACTATATTACGTCGTGTGCTACTAATGTTGCCACAAATTTTAATTTTAAGTTTATTAGCATTCTTAATTGCTAAGATGATGCCAGGGGATCCATTTACAGGTTTGATTACACCTGAAACAGATCCAAATACTATTGAAGCTTTACGTGTGAAAGCTGGTTTCTATGATCCATGGTATATTCAATATGTTCGTTGGATGGGTAAAGCATTCCAAGGAGACTTTGGACAAAGTTATACTTATAAATATGCTGTTACTAAATTAATTGGTGAACGTATTGGTAATACAGTTTGGTTATCATTATTAACATTAATTTTAACGTATTTAATTGCATTACCTTTAGGGATGATTGCAGGACGTTATCAAAACTCATGGGCAGATAAGTTAATCGTTGTTTATAACTTCATCACTTATTCTATTCCAACATTCGTATTTGCCTTAATCCTATTATGGTTATTTGGTTATACATTAGGTTGGTTCCCAACTCGTGGTTCAGTTGATTCAGGTGTATCACCAGGATCTATTGGTTATTTAATTAATCGATTCCACCACTTATTATTACCAGCATTAACAATGGCGATTTTATCAACAACTGGTACAGTTCAATATTTAAGAACTGGGGTAATTGATGCGAAGAGTCAAGACTATGTTCGTACAGCTCGTGCTAAAGGGGTTCCTGAAAAAGTGGTATTTAACCGTCACATTTTCCGTAACTCAATTTTACCAATCGCTGCCTTCTTAGGATATGAATTCACAGGTTTAATCGGTGGTTCAGTGTTTATTGAAAACATCTTCTCATATCCAGGAATGGGGAACTTATTCGTAAGTTCAATTTCATCTCGTGACTATTCTGTTATCTTAGCGTTGTTATTATTATTTGGTACAGCAACACTATTAGGTACATTATTATCTGATATTATTATGAGTATCGTTGACCCTAGGGTTCGCGTACAATAGAAAAGGAGGAGTAGCAAATGGCGCAAGATAAAAAAGATGTAACAAAAGAAAGCACCGTATCTACCCCACCTACTGGGTTCCAGGTTATTGTGCGAGAATTTTTAAAAGATAAAATTGCTCTTGCAGCATTAATTATCTTAACTTTAATTTTCTTATTTATTTACATTGGTCCGTTCTTCATTAATGAAGCAACTGCTTTGAAAGTAAATATTTTACAACGTTATAAAGCACCAGGTGTGAACGGTTATTTATTAGGTTCTGATGAAGGTGGTCGTGATGTATTCGCGATGTTAGTTATCGGGGCTCGTAACTCTGTAACAATTGGTTTCACTATTACAATTTTAACTTGTATTATCGGGATTATCGTTGGTTTAATTTCTGGATACTATGGTAAATGGGTTGATACTACATTAATGCGTATTGTTGATTTCATTATGATTTTACCAACATTAATGATTATCATCGTATTCGTAACAGTTATTCCAAACTATACATTATTCCACTTTATTTTAATTATGACATTGTTCTACTGGGTTGGTTCAGCTCGTTTATTCAGAACTCGTACGTTACAAGAAGCTAGTTTAGACTATGTAAATGCATCTAAGACTTTAGGTTCTAGTGATTTACAAATTATGTTCCGTGAGATTTTACCTAACATTAGTTCATTAATCATTGTTAACTTAATTTTACGTTTAGCAGGGAACATTGGTATTGAAACTGGTTTAACATACTTAGGTTTCGGTTTACCATATACAACTCCTTCTTTAGGAACGTTAATTTCTGCAGCTAAAACGCAAGATATTATTGAAAACAAAATGTGGGTATGGTTACCTGCAACAATTTTAATCTTAGTAATGATGTTATGTATCAACTACATTGGACAAGCGTTCCAACGTGCAGCAGATGCTCGTCAACGTCTAGGTTAAGAACTGGAAATAGACTTCTTTAATAGCAGTAAAGGACGCCAGTAGCCCCTTTGGCTCTCTTGGCTAAAAGTTGAGCCTTAGGTCTCAACTTTTCCTAGTAACAGTAGCGCACTGGCTACTGTTACCCATACTGCTATAAGAAGTCTTTTGTGTTTTAATGGATGTAATATGAGAGTACGAAACGAATTAGACTTCTCTATATAGTAGCAAAGGACGGTAGCTACTATGGGGAAGTCTTTTTTGTTTTGTCTTTTTGGTTGTGTAAATTTGTATTTTTTTGTAAAATAGAAGGGCTAATAATTTTAATGGAGGATTTATGAAAGAAAAATTTAAGAAGTATCAACATTTAGTGAAGCCTTATGACATTATTATTGTAATTGCCTTGTTTATTTTATCATTTTTACCAAATGCAATTTTTGCAGTACAACAGATGGCGACTCCAACGGATGAAGCAAAGATTTATGCTGTTGTTACGATTAATGGTGAAGAAGTGCAACGTTTTGAATTAAAAGAAGATACTCCACGAGAGGAATTTATTTATTTCCCTAGTGATGATCAATATAATATTATTGAAGTAGATGGGACTAGAATTAGAGATAAGGAAGATAATAGTCCTGACCAAATTGCCGTTAAAACGGGGTGGATTTCAAGAGTGGGGCAAACGAGTATTTGTTTGCCGCATGGATTGATGATTGAGATTGTTTCAACACAGGATCCTACCGAAGAAACGGATACTATCATTCCCCTGTAAAAGGAACAGAATTAGACTTCCCTGTATAGTAGTATAGGACGCCAGCAAACCTACGGTTTCATGGCTAAATTTTGAGCCTCGGTCTCAAAATTTCCTAGTACAAATAGCCAAAAGGCTACTTGTACGCATACTACTATGGGAAGTCTATTCTGTTTTAACGGATATTTATGAGAGAGTGAATAAAAGTTTTGACTTCTTTGATAGTAGTTTAGGACAAAGCTGCTATAAGAAGTCTTTTTTGTTGTTTAATAAATGGTAAAAAGTTGTTCTATTATTTGTCAGTTAATTCTATTCATGATACGATAATATTATATTGAAATTAATAGAAATGAGAGAGTTTTATGAATGAAAATCAACCATTAGAACCACAAAAAATTCCTTCTCGACATGAAAAAAAAGAAGAAGAAATTGGCTCAAATGAAAAATGGTATAAAAAGATTTGGAATCATCCGTGGTTTAAAAAAATTAGAGAATTTTGGAAAAAGTATCATGTTATTAAATTATTTCTGACAATTTTTCTTACATTTACAGCGTTCTTTTTAGTTTATTTAGTATATGGAGCAAAAACTGCTGATGTGAGTGGATTAAGAGCAGGAATGATTCAAGAAACTGTGATCTATGATGAAGCTGGTCAAGAAGCTGGGGCATTAAATATTTCCAAAGCAGAGTACGTACCTTTGAACGAAATCTCAACATTTATGAAAGATGCAGTAATATCAACAGAAGATAAGCGTTTCTATCATCATAAAGGTTTTGACTTAGTTGGGATTCTACGTGCATTTGCTGGAGTGATTATACACCGTGGTAACATTGTCGGTGGAGGAAGTACATTAACGCAACAATTAGCGAAAAATGCATTTTTAACATTAGATCAAACATTACTTAGAAAAGCAAAGGAATTGTTTTTAAGTTTTGAAATTGAAAAACACTATACAAAAGATCAAATTTTTGAAATGTATTTGAATAATGCTTATTTTGGAAATGGAGCTTATGGTATTGAAAATGCAGCAAGGCGTTATTTTGGAAAAAGTGCTGCAAACTTATCATTAAGTGAATCTGCAATTTTAGCGGGTGCTTTAAAGGCGCCAAGTTATTATAATCCAATTGACAATTATGATGCTACATTAAAAAGACGTGCAACTGTATTGAGTTTAATGGTGAATAACGGGAAAATTAGTGAGCAAGATGCAAATATTGCAGGAGAATCTGAAATTTCACTTGTTGATAATTATGTAGCCAATTCAAGATATCGTTATCCTTATTATTTTGATGCGGTAATTAATGAAATCACTCAAAATTATGGCATTAAGGAAGAGGATTTATTCAATAAAGGGTATCGCATTTATACTGGATTAAATCAAAAACTGCAAGCGGATATGGAAGAAACTTTTGGAAATACACAATTATATCCTGCTTATGATGATGGAACAAAAGCACAGGCAGCGTCTATTGCCATGGAACCTCAAACAGGAAACGTGTTAGCAGTAGTGGGTGGAAGAATTGATGGGGCTGGTAAACATACGTTTAGAGGATTTAATCGTGCAACTCAAATGAAAGTTCAACCGGGATCGACTTTTAAACCTTTAGCAGTTTATACTCTTGCTTTAGAAGAAGGATACGAGCCTAATTCAACATTAGTAGATGAAAAACGTTCGTATGGTCCAGAAAAATATACTCCTGAAAACTGGAATCACCAAAATAAAGGAACAGTAACAATGACAGAAGCCTTAAGTTTAAGTTGGAATGCTCCTGCTGTATGGCTATTAGATCAATTAGGTTTGAAAAAAGGTGTCGAAAAAGTTCATCAATTTGGTATTTCAACAGTTCCAGAAGATGAATATTTGGGAATTGCTTTGGGAGGATTAACAAAGGGTGTATCCCCAATGGAAATGGCTTCAGCTTATACTACATTTGCTAATAAAGGTGTACGTGCTAAGGGAAGATTTGTGACGAAAATTGAAGATGCTACTGGTGCGGTAATTGTTGATAATACTACTCCTCAAACAAATAAAGTGACGAGTGAGTCTGTTGCTGATAAGATGACAAGTATGTTACTTACGGTTTATGCACCTGGTGGTGGGGGAGCAAATGCTGCTCCTGCAGGTTATACAATTGCTGGAAAAACAGGTACTACGGAAACCGTTAATGGAGAAGATGGTGCACGAGATCAATGGATGATTGGTTATACACCTGATATGGTTGTTGCTACTTGGATGGGTTATGATGATTCTGCTAAATATTCATTGGCGGTATCAAGCACCCATGGAGTTGGTCCTTTATTCCAATTAGAAATGTATGGATTGTTAAGTACCTATCCAAAAAATACACCATTTGGAGTTTCTCCTGCTGTGACTGTTGAGAAAAAAGATTCGTCTTTAAATATAGATGAGTTGATTCAAAGAGCAGAAGAAACAGGAAAACAAATATGGTCTAAAGTTCAAGAATGGACAGGGCAATTATGGAAAAAAATTGGGCAATAAAAATAAGAATCCTAAATTATTATTCTAAATTTAAATTGTCATCAAATTGTTATATAACTGCTCATGAATTGAAATTAAAGAAGTGTATAATTGACAGAAAGATTAAATAGGGGGAAATCTATGAAACATAAAAAGTTATTATTAGGCTGTCTTTCAGCGTTAGCATTATTTACTGTTGGAACATATGCTAATTCAACTACAGCGTATGCTGAAGATACAGTAGTTAGTGGGAAATACATTTCTGATAGTAAAGAAGCGATTATTAATCGAATCAATGAAATTCGTAAAGAAGCTTTTGAAGAAGGTTTAGTCGATCGTTATGTGCCGATTAAATGGTCAACAGCTTTAGAAAAAATTGCTGAAATTCGTTCCGTAGAAGCTTCTGTTTTACTTGCTCATAGTCGTCCTAATGGAGAAAGTGATCCATTTAGTATTGTTAAAGATAATGTGAGAAGTTATGGGGAAAATTTAGCTTGGAATAGCACAGGGGTTTTGGAAGGTATTGAATATTTCTATGGCGAAAAAGCTGCTTATGTAAAATCCAAAGTAAATAATCAACCATTAGAAGTAGGAGAACAAACAGGGCATTATTGGAATTTAATTCGTCCAGATTTTACTCATACAGCATTAGTAGCTTTCCAAAAAGAAGGTAAAGGTGTGATTACTGCACAAGCATTTACCAATACAGAATGGCTAAAAGGAAATGGCTTTGATACGAATTTATCAGAAGACTATTTAGGTCATAATGGTGAAGCATCTGTAAATATTACAACTGGTGGTAAGATTGCCAAATCACCTTCTAAGCAAACTAAAACAGTGAATAAAGAAAATACAACTGCAGAAAATAGAGTAGTCACAAAATCTGCTAGTCAACCGAAAGAAACAACAACTGTTTTAAATGGTTGGTCAGATCGCAGTTATTATAAAAATGGAGAAAAAGTGATTTCTCAATGGATTTATGATGCGAATTATTCTAGTTGGTTTTATCTTGATGCCGATGGAGAGTATTTAGAGAATTCTTGGAAGGGCGATTACTATTTAGAAGCCGGCGGCTATATGGCTAGTGGAGAATGGATTTATGATACAAATTATCAAAATTGGTTCTACTTACATGGAAATGGGAAATACGCGCGTGAATATTGGAAAGATTCATACTATTTAGGTCAAAATGGAGCATTAGCTCGTGATACATGGATTGGAAGCTACTATGTAGACGCAACAGGTAAATGGAATCCAGAAATGTAATTGTATGGAATGTCAACGAAAATTAGAAATTTATCTAATTTTTGTTGACATTTTTTGTTTCTAGCAGTAAACTTCTAATAAAGTTAGATGTTCATCTAATTTATTGTGAAGGTGAGGTTGGAATTTTATGGATATCATATTCAATAATGCGAATTTTAGAAAATTATGGTTTAGTAGTACCTTTGCAGGAGCAGCGAGTAATATTATTCAATATGCTTTATCGCTGTATGTTTTAGATAAAACAGGTTCTGCAACGGCATTTGCCAGTATTCTTTCCATTATTATTATTCCTCGAATACTTTTTTCTCCGATAGCAGGAGTTTGGGGAGATCGAGTGAATCGACAAAAAGGTTTAGTTTATACAACACTGATGACCGTTATTACATTATTGATTTTTGGAGTTGGGACTTATGTAACGAGTAATTTATCTTTAGTTGCAATTTATGTATTGGTCATCATTTTAGAATTAGTAGAAGTCTTTCAATCTGGTCCGATGATGAGTGTTTTGCCTGCGATTGTAGAAGAAAGTCAATTAGCGTTAGCGAATACTTGGATGCAAGTGGATAATGGAATTGTGAATATTATTACGCCATTTGTAGCAGCATTCATTTATTCAACTTTTTCTATTATAGGTTCTTTATTCATTTCAGGTAGTATTTTATTTTTAACAATGATTGGTTATGTATTTATGAAAATTCCTGAACGTAAAGTTCAAAAACAAATGGATGAAAAACAATCCGTTGTGAATAGTTTTTGGACAGATTTTAAAGAAGGAATTAAAATTGCGCTTGAAATTCCAAATCTCATCATTGTCGTATTGCTTGCGTTATTTATTAACTTTTTAATGTCGCCTATTTTTGGAATTGTGATTACCTACTTTATTAGGGTCACGTTGGAATTTTCAAATACAGAATTTAGTATGTTTCAGTCCTTTGTAGCAGTAGTGAGTATGATTTCACCACTCATTGCGTATCGTTTAATTAAGGATAGTAAAGAACCCGTACACTTATTATTGAAATATACTGGGGGATTTGTTGTTGGATTATTCGTGGTTATGTGTGGAACAATGGCTCGTGACATTTTTTCACTGAATCAATGGATGTCGTTAGCGGGTATTCTTGTAGGATTTATCCTTGTTTCTGTTTTAGCAACCTATATTAATATTCAATTATCAACTTTAGGTGCTAAAATGGTTCCTGAACAATTTTTAGGAAGAATTGGGACAACGATGGGGATGTTAGCTACGATTTCTGTTCCAATTGGACAACTAGTATTTGGAATTATTTTAGATAATTTTAATGCAACAGTGTGTTTAGCTGTTTCTATTGTTGGATTAGTGGTATTCTTAATAGTAGCAAATAGAATGTACCAAGATTCTAGTAAGGAGGGGGAAAATGCAATTTAAACAAGAGCAGATGGAATTTGTGAATCAATTGCTATATCCAATATTAATATTGAAAAAGAATCGAGATGAAGAACGTCCTTCAACACAGTTAGAGCAACAATTAGAAGATATCGTTGAAGAAATGAGACATATGAGTGTTCCGTTAGAAACATATATGGACAAGATTCTGTATTTCTATAAAGATGATGTTTTACGTATGTTCTTCATCAATGTAAAAACACTACTTCGTTATCGTTCTTTTGACGAATACGTTGAGTTTTTACAGTCTATGGATGAAGTTCTAATCAAGAAGCAATTAATGACGAGTATTGTAAAACAAGATGAAGAAGAACTAGTTGTTGAAGATAAAGTAGAAGAGCTTGTAGGAAATCAATTTGCATTTTTAGATTTTTTAAAGTATTTACCAATTGATGATACTTTACGCTGGAATTATTTTACGATTATGTCGCAACCTAAAAAGTTTGTAGAAGATTTTATTTCATTACATCAAACGATTAAGCCGATTTTTGATAAAGTGTATGCAGAATATTTACCGATTTTAGAAAAATCTTATACGGAATTTGAAGCTACGATTCGTGAACATCCAACGATTTTAGCAGAGGCTTTTACTGGAACAAAGGAAATTGAAGAAATTGATTGGACATCGGATGAAATTTCAGTCATTCCAACCTTATTATTATCGGATTTCTATTTTCAAGATTCTGAACTCTTAATACTAGGGGCAAAATCATTAGAAGTTATTCAACATGTCATCCAAACAAGATTGGATAAACAACAAGAGCGAATTAATGTTTTCAAAAATTTAGGAGATAAAACAAGGTATCAAATTTTCTGCGAGATTGCCAAAGGTACAAAGAGTGTTAAAAAAATTGCGGAACAATTAGGGATTACATCGGCTACAGTTTCCTATCATATTAATGAATTAGTCTTATCTAATTTAGTAGTTCAAGGTTGGAATAAGAAGGATTGTCTAAAAGCAATTCACACCGAATTGATTACAGAAGTGATGAATGGATTAATGGAAGATAGTTTAATGACGAATACTGTAGAGAATGAAGAATAATATGCTATAATAGCAATACAAAAGAATGTATGGAGGGATACACATGAGTGATGTAAAATTAGTAAAACGTAGTGAAGTCGATCAATCCATTACTTGGGATATGACATTATTATATCCAAGTGATGAAGCATATCGTACAACATTAAAGGAAACAGAAACTCAATTAAAGAGTTTCAAAGAAAAATATGAAGATAAATTAGCAGATTTAGAAGTATTAACAGCTGCTACTGAAGAATATGAAGCATTATATGAAACATTCTACCGTTTATCTCATTATGCAGAATTACCAATGACTGTAGACCGTTTCAATGATACAGTGGTTGAAAATGCGACATTATTTGAACAATTAGCTAGTGCTTGGGCACAAAATATGAGTTTCTATGATACTGAAATCGTAGGATTAGAAGAAAGTTTATTACGCCAATTTGTGGAAGAAAAACGTCCAGATTTAGCATATTTTATTGAAAAAATTATTCGTGTTAAAGCACATACTTTATCCAAAGATGCAGAACAAGTTTTATCAAATATGTCTAGCTTACCAAGCTTCTATCAATTATATGAAGTAACAAAACATGAAGATATGGAATTTGATTCATTTGAAGCTGATGGAAAAACTTATGAAAATAGTTTCGTTTTATATGAAAACTTACATGAAATGGATAATCATACAGAAGTTCGTCGTAATGCAGCAAAAAGTTTCTATAAAACATTAAATCGCTATAAAAATACTGTTGCAAATGAATACATTTCAACGATTAAAAAAGAAAAAATGCTTGCAACAATGCGTGGATACGATAGTGTCATTGATTACTTATTAGACAAACAAGATGGGGATCGTGAATTATATGACCGTCAAATTCGTACATTAATGACGGATTTAGCACCACATATTCAACGTTATATTCGTTTATTAGCAAGAGAACATAATATTCAAGATATGCAATTTGCAGATTGCAAAATTAATTTAGATCCTGAATTTGAAGTAGATATGTCTATTGAAGAATCTAGAGACTATTTGAAGAAAGCTCTTGGAATTTTAGGGGAAGATTATAAAGCTATGATCGATGAAAGTTACGACAAACGTTGGACTGACTTCCCTCAAAATATTGGTAAGAGTACAGGTGGATTCTGTGCGACTGTTCCAAAAGTAGCAAGTTATATTTTATTATCATGGACTGGAAAAATGAATGAAGTATTCGTATTAGCTCATGAGTTAGGACATGCATACCACTTTAAACGTGTTGGAGAAGAGTTAACAATGTTTAATAATGAATGTTCATTATACTTTGTAGAAGCTCCATCAACATGTAACGAAGTTATTGTTTCAAATTATTTATTGAAAAATAGTACAGATGCTCGTTTCAAACGTTGGGTCATCAGTAACATGATTAGTCGTACTTATTTCCATAATATGGTCACTCACTATTTAGAAGCAGTATTCCAAGATCGTATTTACAAAATGGTAGATAATAATGAAATGTTAAATGCAGATGTGTTATCTAAAGTGAAACGTGAAGTAATGGAAGAGTTCTTTGGGGATAGTCTTGTAGTGAATGAAGGGGCAGAATTAACTTGGATGCGTCAACCTCACTATTATATGGGATTATATCCTTATACTTATTCTGCTGGTTTAACAATTGGTACAGCAATTGCGAATAAGATTGAGGAAGATCCTTCTCAAGCGCAAGTTTGGAAAGATACATTAGCATTAGGTGGTAGCTTATCTGCGAAAGATTTAGCACGTCATGCTGGATGTGATGTTTCGACAGAACAACCACTAAAAGAAGCCATTGCATATGTAGGAAAATTAGTGGATCAATTATACGACCTTACGGATGAGTTAAAGTAGGACTTGTCTGATGTAGCAAAGAAAAAAAGAAGCTCTGCCAATGCGGAGCTTCTTTTTTCTATATAACTATTGATAAACCTATAAACTAATTATTTATTTCGTACGAATGCTAACTTCTCCATACGACAATGCGTGCAAACATTTATCTTCTTTTTCGACAATCAAACGTCCATTTTCATCAATATCATTTGCAAAAGCATGATAAACATGGTTTCCTTCAATGACTTTGATAGCTTTTCCAATGACATTTGAGTGTTTTCTATAAGAAGGAATAAAATCTCGTTTAGAAAGATTTTCATAATAAAATGCCCATTTTTCTAAAAATGTCGCAATAAAATGATTACGATTAAAAGATTGTGCTTT
>CALATC010000194.1 GCA_937891475.1 uncultured Granulicatella sp.
AAAAATAAGAGAGTGAATAGGATACAAACTGTATTTCTATTCACTCTCTTTTATAATTTGAAAATTTAATCTAGTTGAATGGCTCCAAAACTATTTGGTCCAACTACAATTCCGTAAGGAGTAGGGTATAATTCTCCTTTTTGGTAACGAATCTCTCCTGAATAGTTTGCAATAAAATGCGCAGAATTATCTAAATTGATGATACATAGTAATTTGCCACGTTTATAAGCAATACAGCCATCTGTTACTTTAATGATGTCACAGTCTGCTTTAAAATCTTCTTGATATTTATGTCGGAAGTTTGTTAATTCTTGATAGAAAGCTAAAACTTCATCGTCTTTATCTTTAAGGTTGAAAGTTTGACGATTATAAGGATCTCTAAAACCATACATACCAATTTCGTCTCCATAGTAAATACATGGAACGCCAGGAAGCGTAAATTGGATAAAGGATGCAATATAGAATCTGTCTTTTGCTAATTGATACTCACTGGCAGTTAGTTTATAATCTGGACGTTTTTCAACAGGGAAGTCTTCAGGATTATCAAATGCTAAAACTGTTAAAATTCTCTCTGTATCATGACTTGATAATAAGTTCATTAAAACATCTAATGCAGGTTTTGGATAGTTTTCTAGTAATTCTAATAAAGCTAGAGAAAACTGATGGGCATCTTTTTGTTTGACATAGCGAATAATCGCATCTCTCCATGGATAATTCATGACACTATCAAATTGTTTTCCTAGGAAATATCTTCTACGTGTATTATAGGAGAATTTTGTTGTAGCATCTTCCCACACTTCGCCTAATAAGAAGCAATCTGGATCTTCTTGTTTGGCAGATTTTCTTAATTGATCAATGAAACAATCAGGGAATTCATCTGCTACATCAATTCGCCATCCACTAATTCCCAATCGTTGCCAATAAGGAATGACTCCATTTTGAGGATGGAACATAAATTCTTGATATTCTTTATTTTCTTTTACAACAGTTGGTAAATTTGTAAATCCCCACCATGATTGATATACATTTGGAAACTCGTTAAAAGTAAACCAAGGGTAGTAAGGAGAATCTTGAGATTGATAAGCTCCTAAACTGTCATAATGCCCATAGCGATTGAAATAAATACTATCAGCACCTGTATGGCTAAATACTCCATCTAAGGTAATACGAATATCCTTTTCTTTAAACTCTGAACATAAATCTTTAAAGTCTTGAACAGTTCCTAAATAAGGATCTACATTAAAATAATCAGAAGTAGAGTAACGATGATTTTCGGGACTTTCTACAACTGGGTTTAAGTAAATATTATCAATTCTTAATTGTTGGAAGTAAGGTAATTCTTCTTGAATCCCTTTTAAATTTCCCATAAAGAAATCTTGAGCCCAATAATTTTCATGAGTAATTGACGAATAAGGAATATCATTCCAATGCTCATGTCTTACTCTAACATCTTCATTAGCAGCGACGGTTGCTGTATATTGTGGACTCTTTTTAAATCGATCTGGGAAAATTTGATACATGATACTTCCTTTCATCCACTCAGGAGTTTGGAAATCTGCATCATAAACAGTTAATTGCCAAGAAGCATAGGATTGTTCTTCCATTGTAAAGACGGCATCGAATTTATGTTTTTTCAAATATCCGATAGAGTCATCAAAAGTAATTTCAAAATCATAAAAATATAATCCAGTTTCTAATGGTGGAATAGTCACGATATATTTATGAGATTGAGAGCTTAGAATATTTGTAGGTTCTAACGTATAACTAGTTTTTTCATGCGTAAAATCATTTAATAAAACTAAAGAAATTTGTTTAAAATAAAAATCTTGGTGTACCCATACTTCAAAAAGAATATCTTGAGAAGAAGAGACTGCACCTTTAGGGTGTTTATCTTGAAGAGGATTAAATTTAAGCATGTTTTATCATCCTTTCTAAAATTGTTTTATCAATATAATTGTAGTATAAAATCCGAAAAAAAGAAACTATTTGTGAAAGAAATATTTTACTGAAATAAATTAATAAAACGCTTTATATTTTTTGAGAAAAATTGAAAAAAATATACGAAAATAATCAAGGATATGCTATAATTAAGCCATAAGTAAACGGAAATATGCGATTAAAAGCTTTTTATTGCACAAAATAATGAAAACGCTTATCGTAAAAAGTAAAACGTATTGATTTTGGAAGGGAGGTATGCGTATGGAACATACTTTGGACAAATATTTGTTTCATGAAGGAAAGAACTTTCATGCATATGAATTTTTAGGTTCATTCCTTGAAGAAAATCAATGTACGTTTAGAGTTTGGGCCCCACATGCACAACAAGTATTTGTTACGGGAGATTTTTGTGGGTGGAATCCAACAGCATATGAGTTAACAAGAATAACGAATGAAGGGATTTTTGAAGGGATTGTACCAAATGTTCAATCCTATGATGCTTATAAATATGTCATTAAGACTTCGGATGGAAGAATGTTGTGGAAGTCAGATCCTTATGCAAGACATGCACAAACTCGTCCTGAAACAGCTTCTAAAGTATATGAAAATCAAAATTATAGTTGGAATGACGAGAGTTGGGTTAAAAATAGAATAATTCCTTATCAACAACCATTGAATATTTATGAGGTTCATTTAGGTTCATGGAAGCATGGAGAAAATGGAGGATTTTGTAGTTATAGACAAATTGCAGATACTTTAATCCCCTATGTAAAACAAATGCATTATACGCATATCGAACTTCTTCCTATTACAGAGTATCCTTATGATCCGTCATGGGGATATCAAGTAACAGGATATTTTGCAGTAACATCTCGTTATGGAACTCCAGATGATTTTAAATATTTAATTGACAAAGCACATCAAAATGGGATTGGTGTGATATTAGATTGGGTACCAGGTCATTTTACAAAAGATGAATTTGGGTTATATGAATTTGATGGACAGTGTTGTTATGAATACTCTGATGAACGGAAGAAAGAACATAAATCTTGGGGAACACGAGTATTTGACTACGGACGTGGTGAAGTTTGTTCTTTCTTATTCTCGAGTGCTAATTATTGGATTGAAGAATTTCATCTAGATGGATTACGAGTAGATGCTGTTAGTTCAATGCTATTTTTAAACTACGATCGTCCAGAGCATTTAGCAGCTAAAAATATTTATGGTGGAAATGAAAACTTAGAAGTATTAGATTTCTTCAAAACTTTAAATCAATATGTAAGAGATAATTATCCAGGCGTGATGATGATTGCAGAAGAAGCGACTGCGTATCCTAAAATTACTGCTCCAGTCGAAGATGGTGGACTCGGTTTCCATTTTAAATGGAATATGGGGTGGATGAATGATAGCTTAGATTATATTGAAACAAATCCAGTTTATCGTCAAGGGTGTCATAATAAACTAACTTTTTCAATGTGTTATGCATTTGTTGAAAACTTTATTTTACCAATTTCTCATGATGAAGTTGTTCATGGAAAAAAATCATTATTAGATAAAAATCCTGTTTCTTATGAAGAAAAATTTTCTAATTTTAAAACATTTTTGGGATATATGTTTGCACATCCAGGAAAGAAATTAACATTTATGGGAACAGAAATTCCACAATTTATTGAATGGGATGAGAAACGAGAACTAGATTGGTTTTTATTAGATTATCCTCTTCATCAAAAAACGCATGATTATGTAAAAGAATTGAATCTTTTTTATAAACAAACTCCAGCATTTTGGCAACAAGATGGTGGTTGGGATGGTTTTGAATGGCATGTAGTAGATGATGCTGATCATAATATTTTTGCTTTTACGAGAAAAGCAGAAAATGAACAGGAAATTTTAGTCATTTCTAATTTTTCTGGAGTAAATTGGAATCAATATTGGATTGGATTTAATGATGAACGAAGTTATCAATTAGTGTTAAACTCTGATGAAGATAAATTTGGAGGACAAGGAAATCAGGTTGAACAGTTAGAAACAATTGAGCAACGATGTGGGGAATTTCCATACACACTTCAGATAGATATACCAGCTTTTTCAACAATGTACTTTGAAAGAATAAAATAATAATGTGGGGGATGTACATATGGCAAGAAAAAAAGAAATGGTCGCAATGTTACTAGCAGGTGGTCAGGGGACTCGATTACAAGTTTTAACTCAAGATATGGCTAAACCAGCTGTACCATATGGTGGAAAGTATCGTATTATTGATTTTCCATTGTCTAATTGTGCAAATTCTGGAATTTCAACAGTTGGGGTTTTAACACAATTCAAGCCATTAGAATTGAATTCATATATGGGAAATGGACAACCATGGGATTTAGATAGAATGGATGGGGGATTGTCTATTTTACCTCCTTATACTGCTGGTAAAACAGGGGAATGGTATAAAGGTACAGCACATGCAATTTACCAAAATATTAAATATATCGAACAATATGAACCTGAATATGTTTTAATTTTATCTGGGGATCATATTTATAAAATGAATTACAACAAGATGCTTGAATTCCATAAGGAGAAAGACGCAGATTTAACAATTGCACATATTAATGTTCCAATGGAAGAAGCTCATCGTTTTGGTATTTTAAATACAGATGAAGATTTAAGAATTGTGGAGTTTTTAGAAAAACCAAAAAATCCAATTTCAACAAAAGCTTCAATGGGTATATATATTTTCAATTGGAGAGTGTTACGTGAATATTTAATTCGTGATGAAGCGAATCCAGAAAGTGAAAAAGATTTTGGAAAAAATATTATCCCAATGTTACTTGAAGAAGAAAAGAAAATATATGCATTCCCATTTGAAGGTTATTGGAAAGATGTGGGTACAATTGAAAGCTTATGGGAAGCGAATATGGATTTAATTAAAGCTCGTGAAGCTTTTGATATCGATGATAAAACTTGGAGAATTTATTATCGTCATGAAGGTAGACTTCCACAATATTTAGGGGAACATGCTGATGTTCAATCATCTATGATTTCAGATGGAACTTTAGTATTTGGTAAAGTACAAGATTCAATTATTTCTTCAGGAGTCGTTATTGCAGAGGACGCTGTTGTAAAAGATAGTATTATTATGCAAAATGCTACAATTGAAAAAGGAGCTAGTGTCTATCACTCCATTGTAGCTGAAGGAGCCGTTATTAAAGCAGGTGTATCGATTGGACATGAAAATATTGAATTAGGAAAAGATATGATTACGGTTATTGGACGCAATGAAGTCGTCACTGAACCGAAGAAAGCGGGAGGTTGCTAAAATGATTAAAGCTTTTGCGATTTTATTTGCGGATAACTATAGACAAGATGATTTACATGGATTAGTTCGTTCTAGAACGTTAGCATCTCTTCCGGTTGGTTCTAGATATCGTTTAGTAGACTTTATGTTATCGTCTTTAGTAAAAGCAGGAATAGACAATATCGGAATTTTAACAAATCATAATTATAAATCATTAAGAGATCATGTAGGTTGGGGAAAAGATTGGGATTTAAATAGAAAAAATAGTGGGTTAACATTATTAACTCCATTATCAAACTATTTATCTACTCGTATTCCTCAAAATAAAATTGAAGCATTAGTGAATACAATGGTTTACACAGAAAATTTAAAAGAAGAGTATTGTATTTTAGCAGATACGAATATTATTGGAACAATCAATTTTAAAGAAATGTTCCAATATCATGTCGATACTGGCTCAGATATTACAGTAGCTTATCATTACCGTAAACCAGAAATTGGAGAGTCTCAAATTATTTTTGATAAAGATCATAAAGTATATGAATCTTTATATCACTTTAATGGATCCAATGAAACTTGTGCTACTCAAGCAAAAATTTATATTATGACAAAAGAATTGTTAAATGCCATTATTAAAAA
This sequence comes from uncultured Granulicatella sp., assembly GCA_937891475.1. The sequence goes on from CALATC010000194.1 coordinate 5,867, forward strand.
AGGGATGACTCTTGGATGGGAAGATATTTTAAGAGATTATGTTTCTAAAAATTTGGATACTTTAAATGTTTATGCATATGAAATTAAAGGATATTCAAAAGTTATCAATAGCGTAAAAGATTACTTTGATTTCAATCAGGATTTATTAAAGCCAGAAACTTTAACGACAGTATTTGATAGTGGAACAGATATTTTAACAAGAGTTCAAGATAGTGTGCCTACGCATTATGGGGAACATTCTAAAGTGAAAAGTTCACTTTTAGGAGATGGTTCAATTATCAATGGAACAGTTGAAAATAGCATTATTTTCCGTGATGTTATTATTGAAGAAGGAGCTGTTGTAAAAAACAGTATTATTATGGCTGACTCCATTATTAAAAAAGGTGCTAAATTGAATTACGTGATTACAGATAAAAGTGTTGAAGTTCCAGAAGATAAGGAATTATCAGGAACAAGTGAATGCCAAGTAATCGTTGAAAAAAATAGATGTGTTTAATCTTTAAGATAGCTTCCTATTCGGAAGCTATCTTTTTTCTTCAACTTTTATAAAATACTGGTGCTTTTTACTGGCTTATCGTATAATAAAGCTATCTGAATTTAAAAATTAGAAAAGGTTGTGCATCCATGAGAAGACGTACGATGTTGCTTTTCGTCTGCACGTTTTTAGTAATATTTTTTGGAGCTGCTCGAATTTTTTATTTAAGCCAATCAGAAAAATTAAAGGCTAAAGATTTAGCAGTAGAAATTGCTGCACAAAAAGTTCAGTTCACTAAGATTACAGATTTTTATTGGTTTAATACAGAGGAAACTTATTATTCATTAGCTGGAATTACGACTGAAGGTCAAACATTATATGCGATTGTTTCTCCAGATAAGAAAGAAGTGACCATATTACAACAGGATGCTGTTATTAATGAACAAGAAGCACGTTCTATTACAAAAGAAGCGAAACATACAGATGAGATTTTAGAAGCAAGATTGGGAATGATAAAAGATGAACCAGTTTGGGAAGTCAATTATCGAACAAGCAATAAACGAATTGGATATTATTATATTTCCGCTAAAAATGGTCAATGGATAAAAGATATTGAGAATATTTAAAGGTGAGTTATTATGGTAAAAATTTCAGAACGTGTCTCTAAAATACTTCCTTCTGGAACTTTAGCGATGACACAAAAAGCAAGAGAATTAAAAGCATCCGGCAAAGATATTATTAGCTTATCGATTGGTGAGCCTGATTTTAACACGCCTGAAAAAATTACAAAAGCAGCAATTGAATCTCTATTGAAACATGAAACGGACCATTACACACCTACTTTAGGATTAGATGCATTAAAACAAGCGATTAGTGATTTTCATTTAAGAAAAGATGGTGTAAAAGTTGATAAACAACAAGTAGCAGTTTTTGCTGGAGCGAAGTTTGCGTTATATTCTGCATTTCAAACATTAATTGACCCAGGAGAAGAAGTGTTAGTGCCTGTTCCATATTGGGTTAGTTATGCAGAACAAATTACATTAGCTCAAGGGATTCCGGTCTTTGTTGAAACGAGTGAAGAGAATGCTTTTAAAGTAACGGTTGATTTGTTAGAAAAAGATTTAACAGATAAAACGAAGTTATTAATTTTGAATTCTCCTTCTAATCCAACCGGATTAACGTATTCAAAAGAGGAATTATACGAAATTAGTCAATGGGCATTACAAAATCATGTATTTGTTATTGCTGATGAAATTTATTATGAGTTAGTTCATGATGTGCCAAGTATTAGTGTGGCAAGTCTATCTGAAGAAATTCAAAATAATACATTAGTTATTAATGGATTATCGAAATCAGTTGCGATGACAGGTTGGAGATTAGGATATGCTTTCGGTCCAATTGAAGTGATTCGTGCATTGAATGATTTAACAAGTCATACGACGAGTAATCCAGCTGCAGTTGTTCAGTTTGCTGCGATTCGTGCTTTTCAGGAAGATTTACAAGAAGATAAAGAAGCGATGCGTGTTCAATTCCAAAAGAGGATTGAATTATTCCACGGATTAATTCAGGAAATTCCTGGCATGTCATGCGTGAAACCAGGTGGAGCCTTTTATCTATTTGTGAATATTCAAGAAGCGATGAAAATAGTTGGAGTTGAAACTTCAGATGCATTTGCATTAAAATTATTAGAGGAAGTTGGAGTGGCGACTGTATCAGGTGAAAACTTCGGTTGTACTGGTTACTTGCGATTAAGTTGTGCAAGTAGTGAAGAAGAACTAAAAAATGCCGCTCAAAGAATAAATCAATTTGTTAGAAATTATTTGTAGAAAGAGGGATTATTTTGAAAAAAATCAGAATGAACCAAGCAAAAGATTATGTTGGACAAACAGTCCTAATTGGAGCTTGGGTAGCTAATAAACGTTCAAGTGGGAAAATTGCTTTCTTACAATTACGTGATGGAGCAGCTTATTTCCAAGGAATTGTTGTTAAAAGTGATGTTCCAGAAGAAGTATTTGAAACAGCTAAATCATTAACACAAGAAACTGCGGTTTATGTAACAGGGGTTGTACAAGAAGATACTCGTTCAAAATTAGGATTTGAATTATTAGTAACAGGATTAGAAGTGATTGGTGAAAGTCATGAATATCCAATTACTCCAAAAGAACATGGTACTGACTTCTTAATGGACCACCGTCATTTATGGTTACGTTCAAGTAAACAACATGCGATTATGCAAATTCGTAATGCGATTATTTATGCTTCATATGAATTTTTTGATCATAATGGATTTATTAAATTTGATAGTCCAATTTTATCTGGAAATGCAGCGGAAAATACAACTGAATTATTTGAAACAGATTATTTTGGAGATCCAGCTTTCCTATCTCAATCAGGTCAATTATACTTAGAAGCTGGTGCAATGGCATTCGGTCCAGTATTTGACTTTGGACCAGTATTCCGTGCTGAAAAATCAAAAACTCGTCGTCACTTAACAGAGTTCTGGATGATGGATGCTGAATATCCATTTGTAACTCATGACGAATCATTAGATTTACAAGAAGCTTATGTAAAAGCATTAATTCAAGGAGTTTTAGACCGTGCTCCTCATGCTCTTGAAACATTAGAAAGAGATGTAGAATTATTGAAGAAATATGTGAGCGAACCATTTAAACGTATTTCTTATGATGAAGCGATTGATTTATTACAAGCTCATGAAGCAGATGAAGATACAGATTATGAACATTTAGAACATGGAGATGACTTTGGTTCTCCACACGAAACTTGGATTTCAAACCATTTTGGAGTGCCAACATTCGTTATGAACTATCCAGCGGATATTAAAGCATTCTACATGAAGCCAGTACCTGGTAATGAAAGCCGTGTATTATGTGCGGACTTATTAGCTCCAGAAGGATATGGAGAAATTATTGGTGGCTCTGAGCGTGAAGTAGACTATGATAAATTATATGCAAAAATTAAAGAGAATGGCTTAAATCCAGATGATTATGCATTCTACTTAGATTTAAGAAAATATGGTTCAGTTCCTCATGCTGGATTCGGACTAGGGTTAGAAAGAATGGTAACATTCGTTGCAGGAACGAAACATATTCGTGAAGCAATTCCATTCCCACGTTTATTAAACCGTATTTTCCCATAAAATAGACAATTTCAAACCGATTTTTAGAATTTCTAGAAATCGGTTTTTATGTCAGAAAAAGAGGTGAAAATTTTGGAACAAACATTTCAACAATTTTGGATGTATCAAGGAGGAACGACCGTTCCAAATCCATTCATCCGATATTATCAACAATTACAATTAACGGCACAAGAATGCTTAATGCTCTCTTGGTGGTTACAACATTCAACTTCCGAATATTTCCCATTGAATGTCGAAGAAGTCTGTGATGTTTTTTCGATTTCTGAAAATACTTTATTTCAAATTATTCAGCATTTATTAGATCGACAAGTGGTATCCGTTACTCAAAAAGAAAATGAAGAAGGAAAAAGAGAGGAGTATTATAGTTTGGCTCCTTTATTCCAACAATTAGAAATTTTACATCGACAAGAAGTTGCTAAAAAGTCTGAAAATGATAATCCAAATTTAATTTTTGTGATTGAAAAAGAATTTGGTAGACCGATTAGTTCGTATGAGATTCAAATGATTAAAAGTTGGATTGATAAAGATGAATATTCTTATGAGTTAATTTTAGCTGCTTTAAAAGAAGCTGTTTTAAATCAAGTATTTACGTTGAAGTATATGGATAAGATTTTATTAACGTGGCAAAGAAAAGGGTTCAAAACGGTTCAACAAGTAATTCAAGATAAGAATCGTTCAAGAAATGGACAGTTTACAGCAAAACCAAAAGAAACAACTCAGATTCCTCAAGTGCCATTAGATAATTGGTTGGATTAATGGAGGAAGGCTATGTTATCAAAAACAAAAACAATTGAAGCCGTTCAAACGATGGGAGATTTATTTCCAGATGCTCATTGTGAGCTAAACCATCGCAATGCTTTTGAATTACTGATTGCTACGATTCTAAGTGCTCAAGCAACGGATGTAGGTGTGAATAAAGTTACTCCTAAATTATTTGAGAGATTTCCAACTCCTGCTCATTTAGCAACTGCTAGTGAGGAGTCAGTAATTGAATGTATTCAGTCATTGGGATTGTATCGAAGTAAGGCAAAAAATATTCGTCTTTGTGCACAGCAACTTTTGGAACGATTTAACGGAGAAGTTCCTCAAACGAGAGAAGAATTAGTGAGTTTAGCTGGTGTAGGTAGAAAAACTGCCAATGTCGTGATGAGTGTTGCCTTTAATATTCCAGCATTTGCAGTAGATACTCACGTTGAGAGAATTTCCAAAAGATTACAGATTTGTAGACAAAAAGATACCGTGTTAGAAGTAGAAGAAACTTTATGTCGTAAAATTCCGAAAGAATTATGGTCTAGAGCGCATCATTGGATGATTTTCTTTGGACGATATCACTGCATTGCTCGAAAACCAAAATGTCATGAATGTCCATTATTAGAAATGTGTGCATTTGGAAAAAGAGAAGTGTAAAATCATTCATCGATTATTTAACATAAAAATTGAAACGTTAACAAAAGTTCCTAACAACTTCGTCTTTATTTCCTAAAAATGTTATAATAACAATGTTTTTATGACTTTTCAACTGACAATAAACTTCTTTTGTGCTATACTAAGATTAGTAATATTGTAGATGTGTTGGATTTGGAAGGCCCGTGGGAAGAGGCGATAGAGATGGCACTTAAAGTGACAAAAAAAGTTCAAGGAATCGTTGAAACGGAACTTCGTAAAGGAACTAGCAAATCTCGTATTGCACATATATTGGGTATATCATATGATGAAGTTCTTGTTGTCATTAAACGAGTTAAAGATTCTATTCGCCCAGATGTAGGAGATCGGATTCATTTTACGTTTAGAGAACAACAAATGTACGGTGTGATTTATAAGTTACTTTCCAATAGTGCAGTCGTGATTATTGACTGGGAATCTTCTACGACCGTTATGAAAGATATTTGTGAAGACCGCACCATCGTAAATTTTAAAGATATTATTGAATTTTTACCAGATGATGCTAAGGCAGACTAATCTTGGATTAGTCTGTTTTTCTTTTGAAGAGGAGGAAAATAATGGGAAATACAATTGAGTTTCCAAATCAAGAAGAATTTTATATACAAAAAGCGAATCAATGTCAAAAAGAAGAGGATTTAATCGGAGCTATTGATTGGTTAGAGAAAGGATATATTAAGACTCATTCAGAACAACTATTGGAAAAATTATGGACTTTATTGTGTCAAACTCAAGATTGGAATGAAATTATTTGGCTCGTAGAAGAGTTTGAGTTGAAGGAAGAAAAATACTTATCGGTCTATATTGAAGCGTTAATTTTTATGAATCGATTTGAAGAAGTAGAAGAGTTATTAAGAGATTCTCAGCATTTAGAGTATCCTTGGATAAACACTCTTCAACTGAAAATGATGAATCAAAAATTGAAAAATCAACAAGATAAAATTCAGCAGCTACAAGAAATAGGAGAAGCATTACAAAACCAGGATAAAATTTTTTCTGTAGAAGAAATGCATTATATATCTCAAGTTTTAATTGATTCTACATTGCAACAAAAAGAGTATGTGATTCAATCATTTTTAATTCATCCACATACGCCAATGTTTGATAAAGCAATTTTATTAGATGAATGGTTGGAATCAGGGACATTTAAGACCATCCAAATATTATGGAATGGTGAAATGAAACGAATCGAACGAGATAAATTGTCATCTATTTCGAAATCACCATTGTATAAAGAAGAATCTGTGTTGTTCAATGAATTGATGAATCACTGTTCAATGGAAGAAGCTACGATGTTAGCTCAAAAATGGATGCAAGACACGATTCGATTATATCCGTTTCAAGAAGAGTATATTTCTTCATTTGAGGAATGGATAAACTATTTTTCAAAAAAAGAAGACTTAATGCAAACTTTCTTTTATGATGATGCTACTTTTGTTAAACAATATGATGATTTTCGAGAAAATAAATACTGAAAATAGACTTGAAACAAATCATTTTAAAAAAAGAATTAGAACGTATATAATGAGATAAAAGCTGTCTAATGATAGAAAAGGCTGGAGGTTTTCATAATGAAAAAAGGAATCGTAAAATGGTTTAGCAATGAAAAAGGCTATGGTTTTATTTCGGTCACTGATACAGATGAAGATATTTTTGTTCACTTTACTGGCATTATATCTGAAGGATTTAAGACTTTAAAGGAAGGACAAAGAGTAGAATTTGAAATTGCACAAGGTGCTCATGGACTTCAAGCTACTCATGTAAGTGTAGTAGTTTCTGAATGATTCGAGTAAGAACAGATGCAGCTGTAAATGGAAATCCAGGAAAAGTTGGAATTGGAATTGAAATTTTATACGAAAAACAACAATTTTTATTTAAGGAAAATACTGATCAATTAATGGATAATCATCAAGCAGAATTATGGGCGATTTATCGTGCCTTAATCATTCTTCAAGAAAAAGAATGGCATCATGAAGTGATTTTTTTGAATTCTGATTCGAAATTTGCCATGATGGCGATTGAAAAAAATTATACGAAACAAGTAGCTTACCAAGAGATTCTAAAAAAAGTGCAGGAAGAACGTAAAAAAATTCCGCAACTATTTTTAGAATGGATTCCTGAAAAGGAAAACCGAGGTGCTGATCAATTAGCAAGACAAGCTTTACAACAAATTTTAGGAAGATAGGGAGTTTTTAAGATGGAAGAACACGTATTATATTTTAGTAGCTTATGCCCAGATACTAAAGCATTTGTAGAGGAGTTACAAAGACAAAATATTAGCTATCGTGAGGTAGATATTACTGCAAGTATGGCAAATTTAAAAGAATTTATTCGTTTAAGAGATGATAAACCACAATTTGAAGGTCGTAAACAATGGGGAATGGTAGGTGTTCCTTGTTTAGTGACAAAAACTGGACAATACATTTTTGAAATTGGTCAATTAAATGGAACTAGCTGTGAGGCTGTACCAGTTGAGTAATATTCCGTCGCTATTTTTAGGATATGTGCTATTGATAAATCTTTTATTATTTCTTTTGATGGGAATCGATAAGAGAGCAGCTAAACGAAAAAAATGGCGAATACCCGAGAGAAGATTATTAACATTAGGAATCATTGGTGGGGGAATTGGTGGAATACTAGGAATGTTAGTTTTCCACCATAAAACTCACCGAATTTATTTTAAAATTTGTTATGGTATAAATGTGTTTTGTTTGGGAATTGCTTTCCTATACTTTATACAACAATAGTTAGGGGGAAGTGATGAAACAACAAAAAGGAATATTATTTGCGATGTGGATTGGACTTCTAAGTGCCCTTTCAGGATTTGTAAATATTACAACATTGTTATTATATGAGAAGCCTACTACTCATATGACGGGAAATGTTTCAGGATTTTTGATTCATGCGATGTCAGGCGAAACGAGTCATGCACTTACATTACTATTGATTATTATTAGTTTCCTACTAGGTGGAGTTTGTTGCGGAATGATTTTTTCTGAAAAAGTTTTCCGATTTGCAAACCGATATGGAATATTACTTATTGTATTAGGTTTGTTATTAGGAATTAGTTTTTGGTTAAAATTAGAAGTTTTATGGATTTATCAATTAGCTTTTACAGTCGGTGTTCAAAATGGTATGTTTATTTATTACCGTGGAATGATTGTCAGAACTTCTCATTTTACGGGATATTTAACAGATACAGGATTTGCGATTGGAAGATTTTTGAGAGGGCATCGTAAGGACAAAGTAAAAATAATTTTTATAGTTTAAGTATGTTATTTTTCTTATTCGGTGGTGCATTAGCGTTTGAAATGGCAGTATGGGCTAAAGAATTATTACTTCTCGTCATTAGTATTAGTTATGTATTAGTAGGTGGATATTATTTCTTATTCCGTCATTTATACGAATACTATCATTTGTTGGAGGATCAATCATGACAGATATTTTAGTTGTAGTGGATATGCAAAAAGATTTTGTAGATGGAGTCTTAGGAACAAAAGAGGCAGTAGCGATTGTTTCTAATGTAGCGTCAACAATTCGAGAATTTCCTGGGAAAGTCTTTTATACCTTGGATACTCATCAAGAAAATTATTTAGAAACAGAAGAAGGTAAAAAATTACCAGTCGTTCACTGTGTAAAAGGAACTCCGGGTTGGCAATTAGATGAAACTGTAAAAGAAGCACTTTTAGAAAAAGATGCTATTGGAGTTGAAAAGCCTACTTTTGGATCCACATCATTAATGGAATTATTACAAGGGATTCCTTCAATCAGCTCTATTATATTTTTAGGGTTATGTACGGATATTTGTGTTATTAGTAATGTTTTATTAGCAAAAGCGAATTTCCCAGAAGTACCGATTTATGTAAACTCAACTTCATGCGCAGGGGTAAGTCCTCAAACTCATCAGCAAGCATTAGAAGCTATGAAAATGTGCCAAGTGAATGTAGTAGAATAAAGTGTAGGTGAAAGAATGGATTCTAAAGAAAAATTAAAAGAATTAAATGTCCTGAATGCCATTATGTTAGTAGCAATTCTAATTGGGATTGTAATAGGCATTATCATTCAAGAATTAATCGGTGGAGTAGCAATTGGAATGCTTGGTGGATTTATCACACGATTGATTTATTTAAGAAAAAAATATAAGGATATTAATCCAAAATAAGGAGAAATCATTATGTCACAAGAATTTTTTGAAGCAGTAGAAAAATTTGAAAAAAAATCTATTAAAGAAGTTGAAAGTTTAATCTCAAGTGGAGAAGAAGTTGTTCTATTTATCGGACGTCCAACTTGTCCTTATTGCCGTCGTTTCGCTCCAAAAATGAATGAAGCACGTCAAGCTTTAAATAAACCAGCTATTTTTGTTAATAGTGAAGATGTTACACAATTAAATGATATTCAATCATTCCGTCAAAAATATGGTATTCCAACAGTACCAGGTTTATTAGTAGCTAAAGGTGGAGACGTTCGAGTAGTTTGCGATTCATCGATTAGCGTAGAAGAAATTGTTGAGTTTGTAAATTGTTAATTAGTATTTCAATTAAAAAGAGGAGGAGACTTGTATGAACGAAATTAAATGTCCGCACTGTCAAAAAGTTTTTACGATTGATGAACATTCTTATGCAGATATTGTACGTCAAGTTCGTAATCAAGAATTTACACAAGAAATTCATCAACAATTAGAATTCGCTAAAAAACAATTTGAAACAGAACAACAATTACAATCACAACAAGCTCAATCTCATTTTGAAGAGAAACTAGCAGACTATAAACAACAAATTGCTCTATTAGAACAAGAGTTAAAACAGGCTAGTCAGCAAATGGAATCACAAGTTGAAAAAGAAAAACATAAATTGGAAATAGAATTATCCAAAATTCAACAAGAACAAGTGATTTCAAAGCAAGAATTATCGCAGCAATATCAAGAAAAAATTGCACAACAAGAACAAATGATTCAGTCACTTCAAGCGAAAATTGATGCACAAGAAACAAAAGAAGCCTTACGAGTTTCACAGTTATCTGCAGAAAAAGATCGTGTCATTGCTGATTTAGAAGCGAAAAATCATTTACAAGAAAAAGAACAAGAAGTTCAAGCAGCTGCTTTAAAAGAAAAATATGAATTGGAATTACGTCAAAAAGATGAAACGATTGCCTTCTATAAGGATTTTAAAGCAAAACAATCGACAAAAATGGTCGGTGAAAGTTTAGAACAACATTGTGAAATTCAATTTAACCAGTTGAGAATGACTGCTTTTCCAAGAGCTGAGTTCGGAAAAGATAATGATGCCAAAACAGGAAGTAAGGGCGATTATATTTATCGAGAATATGATGATTTTGGAAATGAAATTTTATCGATTATGTTTGAAATGAAAAATGAAAATGATCAAACAGCAACGAAAAAGAAAAATGAACATTTCTTTAAAGAATTGGATAAAGATAGACGTGAAAAAAATTGCGAATATGCCATTTTAGTTTCTTTATTAGAAGCAGATAATGAACTATATAATAATGGAATTGTAGATGTCAGCTATGTTTATGAGAAAATGTATGTTGTAAGGCCTCAATTCTTTATTCCAATTATTACGTTATTAAGAAATGCAGCATTAAATTCTTTAAAATATAAACAAGAATTAGCGCAAATGAAAGAACAACAATTAGATATTACGCATTTTGAAGAAGACTTACTAGCATTTAAAACAGCCTTTTCTAAAAACTATGAATTGGCAAGTAAGAAATTTAAAACAGCAATTGATGAAATTGATAAAACAATTTCTCATTTACAAAAAACAAAAGATGCGTTGTTATCATCTGAAAATAATTTAAGATTAGCGAATAATAAAGCAACTGATTTAACCGTTAAAAAACTTGTCAAAAATAATGCAACAATGAAACAGAGATTTGAAGAATTAGAATAGAGGAATGGAAAATGACAAAATTTATCGTAGAACCAGAATTTTGGGAATTATTTCCAGAAGGACAAGTAAATGTTTTAGTACTAAAAGGAATTAATAACTATGTAGATGAAACGGAAGATCCTTATTTTGAAGGGATTTTACAAGAAGCTTGTCAAAAAGCTCAAGTTCATTTTACAGAAGAAGTGTTTAGTGATAATACTGTTATCCAACAATGGAGACAAGCCTATTCTAAGTTCAAAACTAAAAAAGGAGCTCGTTCTTCGATTGAAGCATTGTTAAAACGTGTCTCTCAAGGACATCAATTCCGTCTGATTACTCCATTAGTCGATATTTATAATAGTATTTCTATTGAATATGCTGTCCCATTAGGGGGAGAAGACTTAGATAAAATCCAAGGAGATTTACGTTTAGGTAAAGCTAAAGGCGGAGAAAGTTTCTTCCCGTTAGGCGCTGAGGAAGATGCTCCAGCATTAGAAGGTGAAATTTGTCACTTCGATAATGAAGGAGCCGTATGTCGTTGCTTGAACTGGAGAGAAGCAAAGAGAACAATGTTGCAAGAAGAAACAACCAATGCTGTTCTTGTTATGGAATCTGTCACAAAAGATCAAGCAGAACGAGCAACAGTTGCTATGGAGGCATTAAAGAAACGTTGCGAAGAGTACTTCAATGTAACAGGTATAAGTTATATTGTAACACCACAAAATAGCGAAGTTGAATTATAATAGGAAAGTGGTAGAGCGAAATGTTCTGCCACTTTTTGAATGCTTTAGAAATACAAAAGGAAGGAGGAAACGAATGCGTAAAATATTACATATTGATATGGATGCCTTTTTTGCATCAGTGGAACAAATGGATCATCCGCAATTAAGAGGAAAACCGATTATCGTTGGTGGGAAAGTCAATCAACGTGGAGTAGTGGCAACTTGTTCTTATGAAGCAAGAGCATTTGGAGTACGATCTGCAATGCCGACGAGTAAAGCCATCCGATTATGTCCCAAAGCCATTATTGTTCCTCCGAATTTTGAAAGATATCGACAATTAAGTTTACAAATTCGAGAAATTTTTCATCGATATACACCTCTCGTTGAACCGATGTCGATTGATGAAGCTTATTTAGATGTTACAGAGAATTCAAAAAATCAATCTTCTGCAACAATGATTGCTAGAGAAATTCAAGAAGCTATCTATAAAGAAGTAGGATTAACTTGTTCAGTTGGAGTATCATTTAATAAATTTTTAGCTAAAATTGCTTCTGGGCAAAGAAAACCAGCTGGAATTACAGTAATTGATCAAGAATCATTTCCAGAATTTATTAAAACATTACCTGTTGAAAAATTTTTTGGAGTAGGACATGCTACGGCAAAAAAATTACATCAGAAAAATTTATTCACGGGAGAGGATATTCTGAATTGTTCTAAAGAGTTTTTAATAGAACATTTCGGAAAGCAAGGAGAAGCACTGTATCGACAAGTAAGAGGAAAGTCCAATGATCAATTAACATTGTATCGGGAAAGAAAATCTTACGGTAAAGAAGAAACTTTATTAGAAGATACTACAGATGAAGAAGTACTACAGAAATATATAGAGCAATTCTCAGAACAAATATCTAACTGGTTAAAGAAAAATAAACTAGCAGCTAAAACAATAACGATAAAATTAAAACAAAGCGATTTTGAAACGAAAACAAGAAGCAAGACATTAGAAAACTATGTCCAGAGTAAAGAAAAATTAGCTTTAGCAGCTTATCACCTATTAATGGAAGAGTATAATAATGAATCCATTCGTTTAATTGGACTTACTAGTTCTCAGTTTGAACAGACGAATTATTTATTTGAGCAAGTTAAACTGTTTTAAAAATATTAGTACAGTTTTAGTAACACCATATAACACAGAATAAAAGATATATTTTCCAACTTTTTTCATTTGAAATGAAAATTGATAAATATTTTGCACAAAAAAACATAAATAAATACTTTATTTATAAACAAATAATTGTAATATAGTTCACAAAAAATAAAAAATAAAACTCGAACTTAATTACTTGCATAACTAAAAAAAGCATGGTAAATTAGTATATGAAAATAATAGAAATGATACAGAAATAAAATTCTGTTTCTTCATTTTTGTTATGAAGCACAATTTCTTAAAGAAAAGGGGAAACAAAAAGTATGGCAACGAAGAAAAAATTCGATCTCGATGCGCTTTTCACACCAGATAACTTGAATTTTGAAATGGTTCAAGTATTAGATGAAGAAGGAAAAGTTGTAAATCCAGATTTAGTACCAGATTTATCTGATGATGAATTAGTCGAATTAATGACTGATATGGTATGGTCACGTATTTTACATGAACGTTCAACAGCGTTAAACCGTCAAGGACGTTTAGGTTTCTACGCTCCAACAGCTGGACAAGAAGCTTCACAATTAGCTTCTATCAAAGCAATTGACAAAGGAGACGTATTATTACCAGGTTACCGTGATGTACCTCAATTAGTAAAACATGGTTTACCATTATCACAAGCATTCTTATGGTCTCGTGGACATGTTGCAGGGAACATGTATCCAGAATCATTAAAAGCAGTACCACCACAAATCATCATTGGTGCACAATATGTTCAAGCAGCAGGTGTTGCATTAGGATTACAAAAACGTGGTAAGAAAAATGTAGCTGTTACTTATACAGGTGACGGTGGATCTTCACAAGGGGACTTCTATGAAGGAATTAACTATGCTGGTGCATACAAATCACCTGCTATCTTCTTCATTCAAAATAATGGATGGGCTATCTCAACTCCTCGTGAATTACAAACAGCTGCTACAACTTTAGCACAAAAAGCTGTTGCTGCTGGTATTCCAGGTATTCAAGTAGATGGTATGGACCCATTAGCAGTTTATGCCGTAACTAAAAAAGCTCGTGAATATGCAGTTGCAGGAAATGGTCCTGTATTAATCGAAACAATCTGTTTCCGTTATGGTCCTCATACATTATCAGGGGATGATCCAACTCGTTATCAACCAGAAGGAATTCAAGATGCATGGGCTAAAAAAGACCCATTAATTCGTTTTCGTAACTACTTAACAGCTAAAGGCTTATGGTCTGAAGAAAAAGAAAATGAAGTTATTGAAGCAACTAAAGAAGAAATTAAAGAAGCAATCAAAGAAGCTGATAAACAACCAAAACAAAAAGTTTCATTCTTCTTGAAGACAATGTTTGAAGAACCAACAAACGTTATCCAAGAACAACTTGATTACTTTGAAGCAAAGGAGAATAAATAATTATGGCACAAATGACAATGATTCAAGCCATTACGGATGCATTGGCTTTAGAATTAAAACGTGATGAAAATGTCCTAATTTTCGGTGAAGACGTTGGTAAAAACGGAGGAGTTTTCCGTGCAACTCAAGGACTTCAAGATGAATTTGGAGAAGACCGTGTATTTAACACTCCTTTAGCAGAATCAGGTATTGGTGGTTTAGCTATCGGTTTAGCATTAGAAGGTTACCGTCCAGTTCCAGAAATCCAATTCTTTGGATTCGTATTTGAAGTAATGGATAGTGTTGTTGCTCAAGCAGCTCGTTACCGTTACCGTATGGGTGGAACTCGTCAAATGCCTATCGTATTTCGTTCACCATTTGGTGGAGGGGTTCACACACCAGAATTACACTCAGATAACTTAGAAGGTTTAGTAGCACAATCACCAGGTTTGAAAGTCGTTATTCCTTCAAACCCATATGATGCAAAAGGTTTATTAATTTCAGCGATTCGTGACAACGATCCAGTTGTTTACTTAGAACATATGAAATTATACCGTTCATTCCGTGAAGAAGTGCCAGAAGAAAGCTATACAGTTCCATTAGGAAAAGCAGCTGTAACTCGTGAAGGTACAGATGTTTCTATTATTACTTACGGTGCTATGGTTCGTGAATCAGTTAAAGCAGCTGAAAACTTAGAAAAAGAAGGCATTTCTGTAGAAGTTATCGACTTACGTACAGTTTCTCCATTAGACTTAGATACAATTTTAGCATCTGTTCAAAAAACTGGACGTGTTGTAGTTGTACAAGAAGCTCAACGTCAAGCAGGTATCGGTGCAATGGTAATGTCTGAAATTTCAGAACGTGCTATTTTACACTTACAAGCTCCAATTGGACGTGTTGCAGCACCAGATACAATTTTCCCATTTGGTCAAGCAGAAAATGACTGGTTACCAAATGCAAGTGATATTGAAGCAAAAGTTCGCGAAACTTATAATTTTTAATTCGTAAACCATTCACTAAAGAGCAAAAAGCCCTTCAAAGGTGATTTGCTCTTTAGAATATTTAAGTAAAAATTAAGAAGGGATGTACAAGCATGGCTTTCCAATTTAAAATGCCTGATATCGGTGAA
>CALATC010000195.1 GCA_937891475.1 uncultured Granulicatella sp.
TCCCTACACATTTGGTTTGTCTTCTTTGTTTAGTTTTCAAAGGTCAACGTCGCTTTATCGCGACAACTCCTATATACTATCATAGGTGTTTTTATCTGTCAACAACTTTTTTGAATTATTTTTAAACGCTTTAAAAGCGAACGTTCGTTAACAGTGTTTATAATTTACCATAGCTTTTTATTCTTTGCAAGTCTTTTTTAAAACTTTTTTTATATTTTTGACTACAATAAAAAAGACTGTAGTCTTGAACTACAGCCCTTTCCTTTTATTGCACATTTCCTGAAGAAATTACTTTTCCATCACTCACAATTTTATAGTTACCTGTTGGATGTGAATTACTTAGTGTGAATGTTAAATTCACTTTAGTATCCTCAGTTATTTCTAATGTATTATACACATTAGAAATTTGATTTTTTGCATCTTCGATATATATCGAGATTTTATTTGGCGTTTTCTGCCCGTTATTTTGTCCATTTTTTTGATATGGAATTGTAATTTGTTTTGTCACAGTGTGATCTTTTTTACCTTTTGACAATACAATTGTAAGTGCAGTTCCTTTTTTCACTTCTGCTCCTTCTCTTATTGATTGTCTAATTACTGTATCTGCTGTTGCTTCATTTTCTTCTTCAGTAATGGTTAATGCTAAATTATTTGAATTTGCATATTCAATGGCTCCTGCTCTTGTATAACCTGTTAAGTTTGCCATTTTAATAGAGCTTTCTCCTTTACTAACTACTAATGTAATGACAGGATCTTTTCCCTCTACCTTTTGATTAGGAGCAATACTTTGAGAAATTACTTTCCCAGATTCTACACTATCAGAATTTTCTTCTTGTTTTTCTACTGTAAATCCTAATTTTTTCAATTCATCTCTAGCAGCTTCATATGTTTTATTACGATAATCTTTCATCGTAACAGCTTCTTTTCCTGAACTTACTTTAATTGTAATTTTTGATTTTTCTTTTACAGTACTTCCAGCTTTTGGATTTGTTTCAATGACTTTTCCACTTTCAATTTCATCTGATTTCACTTGGATTACATCTGTAACATTCAATTTGGCATCTGCTAATTTTGTTTTAGCGGCAGCTTCCGTTAAATTCGTTACATCTGGTACTTGTACTTCTTTTGGACTAGACTGCAAGAATACAAAAGCCATAATTCCAATAATTGAAATCAATAAAAGCAGAATCAACCACGGCCATTTCCGTTTTTTCTTAACTGGTTTCTCCTCATCCATTTCCACAACTGGTATTTCTTTACTCGTTTGAATTGCTTTAACTTTTTGTGTATGAATTGGTGTTAGTACTTTTGTTTCCCCTGAAAAACTTGCTGGTACAAACTTCTTTTCATATAGTCTCGTTGAATCTAAACAAGTTTTCAAATCTTGAAACATTTCATAACAACTCTTATAGCGATGCATGGGATCTTTTGCAGTAGCTTTTAAAACTATATTTTCTAAGCTTTGAGGAACCATTGCAGTTGGATTTACTATCGTTGGTAATGGTTCTTGGAAATGTTTCAGCGCAATAGAAACTGCGGACTCCCCATCAAAAGGAACTTTTCCTGTTAATAGTTCATACAACACAATACCTAAAGCATAAATATCTGTTTGAATGGTCGCCATTCCACCTCTTGCTTGTTCTGGCGATAAGTAGTGTACTGAACCTAGCAATGTATTCGTTTGAGTTAAGGATGTATCTGATAAAGCAACCGCAATTCCAAAGTCTGTTATTTTAACATTTCCTTCTTTATCAATTAAAATATTTTGTGGTTTAATATCTCGATGAATAATGCGATTTTGATGTGCAGCTGCAATCGCTGAAACAATTTGCATCATAATACGAACAGCTTCAATTGGATGTAAAGCACCTTTTTGTCTTATATAATCTTTTAAATCTATTCCTTCGACATATTCCATCACAATATAATTCATTTCTTGTGATTGCCCAACATCGTATACTCCTACAATATTTGGGTGAGTTAGTTGAGTTGCTGATAATGCTTCTCTTCTAAATCTTCTCATTGCATCATCATTTTGACGAAAATCTAATCGTAATACTTTAATGGCAACTAATCGATCTAAAATTAAATCCTTTGCAAGGTAAACCGCAGCCATTCCGCCAGTTCCAATTAAAGATTTAATTTTATAACGTCCATTTAATGTTCTACCAGCTTCTAGCATTAGGCTTCCTCCTCTCTAAGGTGAATTTTTGCAATCGCAACTGTTATATTATCACGACCACCTGACTCATTAGCTGCTTGAACAGCTTTTTCCACTTGTTGTTCCAAATCTGAATAATGATTTAAAACATTTCTTATTTCTTCTAATGACAACATATCGCTGAGCCCGTCACTGCATAATAATAAGATATCTTCATCTTTCACAGTCATTCTGACAAAATCAATTTCGACAGCAGAAGTTACTCCTAATGATTGTGTCACAATATTTTTATTGGGATGATTTTCAGCTTCTTCAGGAGTGATTTCTCCAGATTTCAATAATGCATTCACTAAGCTTTGATCTTCCGTTAATTGCTTTAATTGGAAGTTTCTCAAAACATACGCTCGACTATCTCCAACATTGGCAATCATTAATTGATTTCCAATGACACAGGCAGCTACTAAAGTTGTTCCCATTCCATATAAATCTTCATATTGAGTAGAACGTGTAAGAATATCATCATTAGCTTCCTCAATTTTATGAACAATCCATTGATAAGCTTCTTCCATATTTTCAATATTAGTCTTTTCCCACGATTGACCTATCGACATTAATGCCATTGAACTAGCAATTTCTCCCGCATTATGTCCACCAATTCCATCACAGACCATCATGAGCGGGATGTGATTTTTGCTTTCAAAGTAGCCAGCAGCATCTTCATTTACTTTTCTTCGTTGACCAACATCACTTTTTATCGCAAATTTCATACAATCCCTCCTCACTGTTTAAGATTTTTTCACTAATTTACAAATATAAAAACCATCACTATTAAAGTCACTTGGTAATATTGTAATATCTTCTGAATCTTTCTGAATCCATTTTCCAATCGATTCAATTTCAAATGCTGGGTTCACTTCTAAAAACTGATGAACCAGCTCTCTATTTTCTGCCTTATTAATTGTACATGTAGAATATACTAGGCTACCCTTTGATTTTACCATTTTTGAAGCAGATAATAAAATCTCTAGTTGAATTTTTTCTAAACTTTTTAAATCTTGTACTTCTTTTGTATATTTAATATCCGGTTTACGACGAACTAATCCTAGCCCCGAACAAGGTGCATCTACAAATACTGCATCAAAACTTTCGGCTGGATAGACATCTTGAACGTTACGGGCATCTAATACTTTCATCGAAATGCAATCTTCCACTTGAAGTCTTTTAGCATTTTCTTGAATTTTCTTTAATTTATGTTCGTATAAATCTAAGGCATCTACATGTCCGCCCTTTGAAGCATCTAAATAACTGGCAATATGCGTCGTCTTTCCACCAGGTGCTGCACATGTATCAAGCACTTTATCCGTTGATTCTAAATTAGCAACTTGCGCAACTAAAGAAGAAGCTTCATCTTGTATCGTAATAAGTCCTTGCTCAAAAGCTTTCGATTGAAAAACATTACCTTCTTCAACAATTAAACATCTACTCGATAAGGCACTTTCTCTAGTCTGAACTCCTTCTTCTAATAGAAGTTGTTTTACTTGTTCTTGTGATAAATGATTTGGTTGAATACGAACACTTACACTAGGTGCTGTTAAAATAGACTCAGAAATTTGTTGCGCTGTTTCTTCTCCATACTGTTCTTTAAATAATTGATACATCCATTTTGGAATACTATACTGCACACTCATTCTTTCGTCTACATCTTTTATTTCCTCAAAGTTTCTCAAATCATTTCTTTGGAAATTTCTTAGTACACCATTAACGAATTTTGCAACCCCTTGATGTCCACGTTTTTTCGCAATTTGTACTGCTTCAAAAATCGCTGCATGATCTGGGATTTTATCTAAAAATACCATTTGATAAATGGACATTCTCAGCAATTGTTTCACCCATGGTTGAATTTTCTTTGCTTTTTGAATATAAGGCGCTAAATAAAAATCAATCGTCATTTTTCGTTGAATGGTTCCGTAAAACAATTCAGTTAACAGACCTTTATCTTTTGCAGTCCATTTTTGTTGCTCAATTACTCTTTTCAAACTAATGGTTGAATAAGATTGATCCTGTTCCACTTGAACTAATAAATCTACAACTGCATTTCTAACCTTATCCATGATTTACCCCTTCAAAACAAGCTTTTTCTTCAATAACAGAAGCAAAACCATTCATAAAGGCATCTGAACTCATTTTTGCTTTTCCTGCAGGTTGTAATTCAATAATTTCTAATACTGTTTGATTTCCACACGCTACATACAAATGATGATTTTCTTTAAATAAAGTTCCTGGTAGTTCATTAGTCATTTTATCGACCAATTTCACTTGCCAAATTTTTACTCGTTCTCCTTTTAATACAGTAAATGAAGTTGGCCAAGGTCGTAATCCACGAATAAAGCAATCCACCATTTTGGCTTCTTTTGTCCAATCAATTTGTTCTTGTTCTCGTGTAATATTTGGTGAATACGTTACGAGCTCTTCATCTTGCACAATTTCAGTAATCGTTCCATCAAAGATTTGAGGCAATGTGTCTAATAATAATTCCGCCCCTACTACACTTAATTTTTCAAACATAGAAGCTACATCATCAACTTGTTCAATTGGAATAGAACGTTGTGATAAAATATTTCCCGCATCCATTTTGCTAACCATTCGCATAATGGTTACACCTGTATGAGAATCTCCGTTCATAATAGCGTAATGAATCGGTGCTCCCCCACGATATTTTGGTAATAAGGACGCATGAACATTAACTGCACCCTGTTTTGGAAATTCTAAAAATTTCTTCGGTAAAAACTGACCATAAGCAG
>CALATC010000196.1 GCA_937891475.1 uncultured Granulicatella sp.
TATCTGGAGCTTGTGGACAATATTTAATGAATGATTCAGAAGTTTCTCCCATTTATTTAACAGCATTACGAATGATGATTGCAGGTTTAGTTTTAACATTATTTGCATGTTGGAAACAACCGAAGCAATTTCGTGAAGTAGTGAAGTCTCCCAAAATAATGGGGAGAATGTTATTTTTCGGAATTTTTGGATTAATGTTATGTCAATTAACGTATTTATTTGCGATTCATTCTTCAAATGCTGGAACGGCGACTGTATTGCAATATACTTGTCCGATTTTAATTGTCATTTATGTGAGTTTAAAAGAGAAGACAGTACCAACTGTGATGGAATTTGTTGCAATACTTTGTGCGTTAATAGGTACGTTTGTCATTGCAACTCATGGAAATCCATTTAACTTATCCCTTAGTCCAGCAGGATTATTTTGGGGTATTATTTCCGCATTTACTTATGCGCTTTATACCTTATTACCTGGTAAATTGATTCATAGCTTTGGGAGCTTAATTGTAACTGGATTAGGATTATTGTCCGGTGGAATTTTATTTTATATCGGAAGTGCAAGTTGGCAATATACGATTCAATGGAAACCTTATACATTCATTGCCTTTATCGGAATTATTGGAATAGGAACGATTTTTGCCTATACATTGTATTTAGAAGGAGTTTCAATCATTGGACCTGTTCAAGGAAGTTTATTAGCTTCTGCAGAACCTATTTCTTCGGTATTCTTCTCCATCATTTTATTAGGAGAAATATTCCAAGGAATTGATATTGTAGGAATTGTGCTTATCTTAATAGCCGTTTATCTCATTACAATGAAAGAACAATTGCAAGAAAAACATATGAAACTAAAACATTAGACTATACCTCTGTGAAGTACATTCGCAGAGGTATTTTTAGTAAAATCTTAATAAAAATCTCCACAAATCTTCAAGAAAATAAAGTAAGATAGAATAGTCAAAGGAGGTTAATGACATGAAAAAAATAGTTCGCCCTATAGTAGTGGCTACGATGCTATTAGGACTTATTTCTCAGCAAGTTTATGCGATTGATACAACAGCCGTTAATGAGAAATGGGGGAAACCAACAGTTGTTTATGGTGGTGGTTTAAATGACCAACAAATTAAAGAAACATCTAAATTATTAGGGATTAAAGATGAAAATACAGTAACGACAACGAAAGCTACAGGAGAAGATTTAGTCAAATACTTAGGTGCAGGAGAAGCAAATACTTCTGTAATGATTTCATCTGTTATGGTTCAAAAAAGAAATAAAGGAGAAGGGGTAAAAGTTCATATTGCTACTCCAAAAAATATTACTCTTGTTACTTCTGAACAATATGCCAATGCAGCGATTACAGCAGGGGTAGCTGATGCAGAAATTGAAGTAGCGGCTGTCTCGAAAGTAACTGGTGAATCTGCTTTAACAGGTGTATATAAAGCTTTTGAAGCAAATGGTGTTGTATTAGACGGAAAACGTACAGCCGTTGCACAACAAGAATTAGAATTAACCAATCAAATTGCTCAAGAACAATCGAAAGAAAAAGGCTTTGATGCTGCAAAATTAGACCAGGCTATGATTGATATTAAGAAATCTCTTGCTGAAATTAAAGAAAAACAAGGTCAAGTAGCTACAAAAGAAGATGTTGAAAGAATTGTTAACGAAGCATTGAAAAAATATGGATTAGATAAAGTCATTAGTCCAACTCAAGTGAATAATATTATTCAGTTTGCCTTAAGTTATCAACAAACAAGTGCGATTGATTCTAAGCAAGTGTTAGAACAATTAAATTCATTGTCCAATACTGTAAAAGGGAAAATTGGTCAATTAGTAGATCAAGCGAATCGTGAAGGTTGGTTTGATAAAATTGTTACATTCTTCAAAGAAATATTTAATGCTATTTTTAGTTCAAAATAGAGAGCAATAAAAAAGTCCATAGAGCGAATCTATGGACTTTTTACTGTTTAAAATAAAATAAATAATAAACTTAGAACAATAATTAATTGAATACATAAACCAATTAAAGCGATGTATGGCGTATCTAAACGAGTATCATTTTGTTCTTGAGCAATTGAAATTACAAACGTTACGATAAATGTAAACAAATGTAATGTAAAGAAGAATAAAATAACGACTAATAACGCAATTGGAGATACAAATGTCATAAATGCTGTAATGACTAATAAAATAATCGCTAGAGCATTCATAGATTCATATTGTGTTAACCAATAATGGAATACATGTTGTCGTTTTAAGAAAATATGTTTCACACCAAAAGCAATGACTGGGAATCCAAAATAAAATACCGCATAGAATAATAGTAGTTTTAAGAAAACTAAAATATAATTTGGTGTTACTGTTAAGCTAGGTAAAATGGAAATATCCGCTAGTAATTGATATTGAGATAAGACTGCTCGAATACCGTGTGTAGTAATATAAGCTGATAATAATGTCGAAACGATAATCATAATATAACCAAATAATCGGCTATTTTGACGTTTTCTTGAATAATTGTTCGTTGGGTGGATTAGTTTTCCAAAGAAAAAGCTAAAGAAACGAGTAATTCTTCTCCAAAAGCTTGAATAAATAGCTTGATTATTTTTAATACGATATTCTTGATCACTTCTGTTTTCTACAGAATTTGGTTGAGTAACTTTATTATCTTCATCAAATAAAGATGTTTGAATCGTTGTTGAATTTTCATCTAATTGTTCTTCTTGAATAGTGCCACAGAAAGGACATAATGTTTCTTTCTCATCGATTAATTCGTGGCAGAAAGGGCATTGTTTCACGTAAATTCTCCTTTATCAATCATAAATGATTTTCTCTGTTGTATTGTATCATAGAATGCAAGTGGACAAAAGAAAAAGGACTAGAAATCTCTAATCCTTTTATAGTGGCATATACATAATATATGTGTCATGGTGTTCACATCACACATGAACAAACAGCTACATCCGGTAGTGTGCAAGCACATCTGTTCCACTTGACTTAGCAGACTTCTTTGTCTGCTTGTCGCCTCATCGCATAGATAATATTATAACAGACAAGAGAGGTGCTGTCACGCAAAAATATTAAACATCCAAAAATTTTCAATATAAAAAGCACCGTAAAAGGTGCTAAGATGATTACATTTCAGTAAATGCTAGTGGAACTAAATCACGTAAAATAGTTTCTTTTAATTCCCCTTTACTATTAGAAAGGTAAATTGGTGTATCAGCAGGGCATAGTTCTACTAATACTTGACGGCATAAGCAACATGGAGGTAAGAAGTAGTCTGTTTTACCAGCTACAACAAGCATTTCCACATCTTCTTTTTGATAGCCTTTTGTTACTCCAGTGAATAAAGCTGTACGTTCTGCACAGTTTGTTGCTCCAAAAGAAACATTTTCCACATTAACTCCAGTAATCACTGTTCCATCTTTATATAAAATGGCACAGCCTACTGGGAAGTTAGAGTAGGGACAGTATGAATGTTCCAATGCGTTTTTTGCATGTACATATAGTTCTTCAGGTTTCATAAAATTTCTCCTTAAATGGAATTATTTTTCACGAATAATTTCAATTTTATATCCATCTGGATCTTTTACAAAATAGTAATTTGCTGGATTTCCAGGTAGACCTTTTAATTCTGTTACATCATAGCCTTTAGCTACATGTTCAGCATGTAATCCTTCTAAATCAGCGCTACTAATAGCAATATGACCGTAACCATCTCCGATTTCGTATCCTGGATGTCCATAGTTATATGTTAATTCTAATTCGTAATCGTCACCTTCGAAAGCTAAATAAACGATTGTAAATTTGTGTTCTGGGAAATCTTTACGACGAGTTTCTTTAAATCCAAATGCTTCTTGGTAGAAAGTTAAACTCTCTTCTAAGTTTTTAACACGAACACAAGTGTGTAACATTTTTGGCATAGTAGTCTCTCCTTTTATTGTTTTTGTCTTACTAGCATAATGGATTATAGGCTTTATTGCAAGAAATATGCAACTTTAAGGTGTGCAGAGTTAAATATGATGTGTAACCTAGAATGTAAACACTTGTATATAAAATAAACACACTTTTTGATAAAAATCGAGTAAAAATGATTGCAGTTCAAAAAATAATTTGCTATTCTGTTACCATTATGAAAAGAATCATCTAAATGAGGTGTCAAAGTGAAAGTAATTAAATTTGGCGGAAGTTCATTAGCCAATAGTCAACAAATTAAAAAAGTATTTCAAATTGTACAAGCAGATAGTGACAGAAGAATTGTCGTTGTATCTGCACCAGGGAAACGTCATTCAGACGATGAGAAAGTAACGGACTTATTAATTCAATTAGCGACTTCTCATATTGAAGGACAATATAATGAAGCTGTTTTAGCAGTAATTTTAGAACGTTATCAAGAAATTTATGATGAATTACAATTAAACTCAGATGTAATGGATAAAATTCGTCAACATTTTGCAGAGTTAAAAGAAAGTACATTAGAACCTGCTTATTTAATCGATGCTTATAAAGCAAGTGGGGAAGATAATAATGCAAAATTAATTGCAGACTACTTTACAAAAGAAGGCTTACCTGCAAAATATATTAGCCCTAAAGAAGCGAATTTATTCGTTAGCGATACTCCAGGAAATGCTCAAGTATTAGAAGAAGCCTATAAAGAATTAGAATACTTACAATTAGAAAAAGATATTGTTGTATTCCCAGGATTCTTCGGAGTTACAAAAGATGGAAAAGTTGTGACATTCTCTCGTGGAGGCTCAGATATTACAGGATCTATTTTAGCGAATGCCGTTTCTGCTGAAGAATATGAAAACTTTACAGATGTGGATGCAATCTTTGTTGCTAGTCCAAAACTAGTTCATAAACCACTTGGAATCGATGTGTTATCTTATACAGAAATGCGTGAGTTATCTTATGCAGGATTTTCAGTGTTCCATACTGAAGCCTTATTACCAGCCATTAAAAAAGGAATTCCAGTTCATGTATGTAATACGAATAATCCTTCTGCAAAAGGAACTTATATTATGAAAGGGAAAGTAAATTCTCCTTCTATTATTTCTGGTATTGCAAGTTCATCAGGTTTCGTTAGTGTTTATATTCAAAAATATTTAATGAATCATGAAATTGGATTTTTAAGAAAAACATTACAATTATTCGAAGATGAAGGAGTAAGTGTAGAACATATTCCAACAGGGATTGATGATGCAACGATTATTATTCGTGGGGAAGATGCGACTGATGAAGTATTAGATCGTATTGTTTACCGTTTGAAAGCAGAATTAAATGCGGATGAAGCGTACTATGAACGTGGATTATGCTTAATTATGTTAGTAGGGGAAGGAATGGTTAGCATGGTCGGTACAACTGCTCGTGTTGCTAGCACATTAGCCCGTGAACAAATCAATATTGAATTATACAACCAAGGGGTATCCGAAGTTTCTATGATGTTTGGTATTAGAGAAGAGTACGAACAACGTGCCATTCAAGCATTATATGACGAGTTCTTTGGTGAAGAAGTAGAATACGAAGTTTTGGATAAATAGTAATAACTAAATAGTATATAATAAACGACTTTCTAATGTAGCGAAGGACGCCAGCAGCCCTGCGGTCTCATACTAACGCTACATTGGAAAGTCATTTTTTTTGTATTCGAATAAATAAATTAAACGTGTAAGAAGTTATTCTACAAAATTTTTTCGAAGAAATTTGTCTAATAACTTAATAACAAGAGGAGTAGTAACTAATGTAATTAGGAAAAAGATTATAAAATGGTAATCAAAAGAACTTAGCACACAACCAGCAAAAGTTCCAGCATTCCAAACAATAGCTAAACAAATTTTTTGTAAACGATTCATGATAGTTTCCCCCTTATATTTATCTATGTATACGCTTATTTTACTACTATGATAACTTTTTAACAAGGGTGTTGAAGGGGAATTTTTTATGTCTGTAATTCTCTTCAAAGCAGGGATATACTAATTTATAAACAAATAAAAAATGACTTTCTAATAGTAGCAAAAGTACTAGAAGCTGAGTGGCTTCTAGTACAGGAAATTTCGAGACCAAGGCTCGAAATTTAGCAATGAGACTCGCTTTAGCGAGTCTGCTTGCGTCCTATGCTACTATGTTAAAAGTCATTTTTCTTTTGTTTATATATTTTTTTATAATTTTTTAAGTAAACGTAATCCGTTTAAAATCACTAAGATGGTGCTTCCCTCGTGTCCGATAACACCTAAAGGTAAGTTAATGAATTGGAAAACATTTGCTAAAATTAAAATCGTAATCACTGATAGTGAGAAAACAATATTTTGTAAAATAATGCGTTTCATTTTTTTAGATAATTCGTGACCATATTTAATTAATGATAAATTATTTTTTAATAACACAATATCACTTGCTTCAATTGCTAAGGCAGTACCATCACCAATGGCAATCCCAACGGTTGCATTTGCAAGAGCAGGAGCGTCATTAATACCATCTCCAACCATGGCTACAGAAACACCTTTATCAGATAAATTCTTAACATAAGTTGCTTTATCTTCAGGTAAACAGTTTGCTTGATAATCAGAGATTTCTAAGTGTTTTGCTACAGCTTCGGCAGTTGATTCTGAATCACCAGTCATCATAATGGTTTGAATATTTTCTTTGTTAAAGTAGTGTAATACAGATTGGCTACTTTCTTTAATTTCATCTGTAATGGCATAGAAACCAATGAATTGTCCATTTTTCTCGATTGCTAAAACAATTTCACCTTGTTCTAAGTGTCTTTCAATTTCAGTTGCTAATACTGTGTGTTGTTTCCAGTCTTCATCAATCCAAGCTAATTTACCAATTTTCCAAGTTGAACCTTGAGCTGTTGCAACTAATCCATTTCCAATCACTTCTTCAAAGCTGTCAAATGAAATCGCATCAGAATTTTTGTAAGCTTGTGTATACGCTGTAATAGATTTTCCTAAAGGGTGAGTTGAACGAATTTCCATTTCATACATCATTGCATGAACTTCTTCTTCGTTTTCATTTACAATTACTGCATGTTGAACAGTTGGTTTTCCTTTTGTTAATGTACCTGTTTTATCTAAAACAATAGATTGAATAGAAGATAATTGTTCTAAAGATTCTCCACCTTTTAATAAAATCCCTTGTTTTGCTGCATTAGATAAACTTGCTAAAATAGCAGGGCTAGCAGATGCAACTAAGGCACATGGTGACATTACTGTTAATAAAATCATTCCTCTATAGAAAGATTCTTGCCATGACCATTGGAATCCGAAGTAGAAGAATGCAATCGCTAATGGTACGAATACTAATACAAATTTTACATATTGATCTTCGATTTTGTTTAAGAAGCTACTTGTTTTTGTTTCTTGTTCTTGAGCTTCTTCTACTAATCGAATGATAGAAGCCATCACAGTTTCATCTGCATTTTTATGTACAGTTGCTGTACAAGATTGATGTAAATTAATACTTCCTGCAAAAATTTCTTCGCCCACTTTTTTGTTAGCTGGAAGTGGTTCACCATTAATCATACTTTCATCGAATAAGCTTTCACCATCTGTTAGAATAGCGTCCATTGGAACAGCTTCACCTTTTTTAATGAAAATTATATCATCAATAACTAAATCTTCAACGTCTACTGTTTCATAGTGACCATCACGAATACGTGTCGCTGTTTTTGGTTGTAAGTTTAATAATTCTGTCATTGATTTTTGACTTTTTGCCATTGCATATTCTTCAAGAGCTCCACTTAATGAGAAAATAAAAATTAATAAAGCTCCTTCTAACCAGTAACCAATAATTGAAGCACCGATTGCCGCTAATACCATTAATAAGTCAACATTTAAATGTTGTTCTTGGAAAGTTTCTTGAATTCCTTCAATGGCTGAGTGGAATCCTCCAATTAAGAATGCTGCTAAGTAGCAAATCACAGATACTAGATTCAATCCGTGGAAGCTAGCAGCTAGTCCTAAAATAATTAATGTTCCGCAAGTAATTGTATAACGAATTTGTTTTTGTTCTAAAATATTCATAATTTTTTTCACCTCATGTTTTATTTGTTGAATACATCATAACATAATTTTTTCTAGATTAGAATGATTCTAAACTAGATGAGAGTGAAATTCATTCTCAATTAGCTTATTGAGAATGAGAGAAGATAAGAAAGTCTTAATTTTTAAGGATTTTTGCTTTATAAATTTAACTTTTCATAGTAGAATGGTTTCATATCTTAAAGTAAAGGTGGGAGAACAAATGAGTGATAAAAAACCATTAACTCGTTCAGAAGTTCCTGTTGAATTAACATGGGACTTAACATTAATCTATCCAGACAACTCTGGGTTTGAAGCTGATTTAGCTTATGTATCAGAAAAAATTCCAGTCCTTGCTGCTAGCAAAGAAACAGCTTTAAATTCAGGTGCTGATTTATATAACTACTTATTATTATCGTATCAAGTAGAAGAAAAAATCGAAACAGCTTATGTATATTCACATTTAAAAGCTGACCAAGATACTACAGATGATGAAAATCAAGTGTTAAATCAACGTGCATTTTCAGTATATGTTGAAGTGTCAGGTGCAACATCATGGTTTGGACCAGCGATTTTAGAAAAATCAGATGAAGAATTCGAAAAATTCTTCCAAGAAGAACCATGTCTAGAAGAGTACCGTGTTGCTTTAGAAGCAGCTCGTGTATTAAAAGGACATGTTTTATCGGATAAAGAAGAAGCTTTATTGTCAAAAGCGAATGAAGTATTCTCTGGACCATCAAAAACATTTAATTTCTTAAATAATGCAGATCTTAAATTTGGTACTATTAAGAATGAAAAAGGTGAAGAAGTGGAGTTAACTCACGGAAACTATATCACATTCTTAGAATCATCTAATCGTGAAGTTCGTAAAAATGCTTTTGAAACAAAATATAAACCATATATTCAATTAAAAAATACATTTGCTAGCACACTAGGTTCACAAGTGAAATCTCATAACTTTAAAGCGTTAGCTCGTAACTACGAATCAAGTCGTCAAGCAGCATTATCTGCTAACCAAGTACCTGAAGAGGTATATGATGCATTAGTAAAAGTAGTCAATGAAAAATTACCATTATTACATCGTTATATTGCTTTACAACAAAAAGCTTTAGGACTAGATGAATTACATATGTATGATATGCATGTTCCAATTACTGGTGAAGCGCCAATTAAATATAATTATGAAGATGCTTCTAAAGCAACTTTTGAAGCATTGAAACCATTAGGGGAAGAATATCAAGATATTCTTAAACAAGCTTATGATCAACGTTGGATTGATGTTGCTGAAAATG
>CALATC010000197.1 GCA_937891475.1 uncultured Granulicatella sp.
CTTCCAGGGAATTTAAATCTTGCTAATACATAAGCAGCTGGAATCGCAACGGCTACTAAAATGATTAATGCTAATGCTGTTACAATAACAGAATTCAACATATAATCTCCCATTTTTGCACTTGTCCATGCATCAATAAAGTTTTGGAAATAAAATCCTTTTGGAGCAGTCCATGGACTACCATAGAATTCACTATTTTGCTTAATGGATGCGACAAATACCCAACCAACAGGCACAATAATGGAAATGGCTAATGTAATTAACGCTACATAAATAAATGCTTTATATAAGCGCTCAAATGAACGAGTTTGCATTTTCATAATATGCCTCCTAATATTCTAGAATGTCACGTTTTGTAATGTGACTAACGATACCTGATAATCCAAATGAGAAGATAAAGACTACTACCCCAATTGCCATACCATAACCAAAGGAAGAGTTAGTATAAGCTTGAGTAAACATGTAGCTTAAGAATACTTCTGTAGATCCATCTGGACCACCATTTGTTAAAATTTGTACTAATAAGAAACTTAAGTTAATCGTACTAATAATAAAGAATGTTAATGTTGTACGAATACTATTCCAAATTAATGGCAATGTTACATTGAAAAATTTACCAATTTTTCCTGCACCGTCTAAATCAGCTGCTTCATATAAGCTAGATGGAATATTTGCCATACCAGCCATATACATTACCATATAATACCCAATCGCTTGCCAAATTAAAGCAAATGCTAGGGAATAAATGACAACACCTTGGTCTCCCAACCATAAACGTTCTAATGCTTTTGGTAAAATAGCATTTAATAAACCACCATTTGGATCATAAATCGCTGCAAATAAACCAGCAATAACTACAATTGATAAAATATTTGGAATATAGAAAATAATTCTAAAGAAATTATTTCCACGAATTTTTTCAGTTGTTAAAATGGAAGCAAATAATACTGCTAAAACAACTGTTACAATCGTTACAATGACAATTAATAAAATTGTATTTTGAATTGTTCTTGAAAAATTCTCATCTTTCCATAAGGTTACAAAATTATCAAATCCTACAAATTGTTTGTTCTTTGAAAATCCACCCCAACGATACATAGACATTCTAAACACCTCAATCGTTGGATAAATTAAGAAAGTAAGAAATAATATAATGGCAGGTAATATACATGCTAGGATAAATCCAGCACGTTCTTTTTTCCGACGATTATTCATCTTCATGCTCCTATCTTTTATTTAAGTATAAAATAAAGCTGGGAATGACTACCTCCTGAAAGAAAACTCTTGGAACTTTGAAACTACTTAAAACTGAGTTTATCTTTCCGGAAGAGCCTCTTTTCCCAGCTCCTTTTCTATCCATTCAAACTCGTTGAAGAATTATTTTTCTACAGCCGCACCTAATTTTTGGCTAACTTCTTCAACTGATTTTTGCCAATCTGCTACAGATTTTTGACCAGATGCTACAGAGTCGATTTGACCGTATAATGTTTCTTTCATGTTAACACCTTCAACTGGTTTTGTAGCAATAAAGTTACCATTGATAACTCCGTCAACTTCATCTACAACTTTGTATAAGCTTTGTAATTCAGCAGGTAATTTACTTGTTACACCTTGAATTGGTTGAGCAGCATTGTGTTTAGCAAAGATTGCTGCTGCTTTATCAGAATATAAGAATGATAAGAATTCTTTAGCTTCTTTTTTGTTTGTTGCTGCTTCTGGAACCCAGATGTGTTCGAAGAATGAGTAAACGAAACGTTTGCCACCTTTTTCGATTGCTGGAGCAGCAGTCATAGCCCATTTGAATCCATCAGCACGAGGAGCATCTTTCATTTCTCCAACTACCCATGTACCATTTGGCATGAATAAAGCTTTGTTATCTAATAATAATTGTTGGTTCTTAGTAAAGCTTTGTGGGTTAGCATTTGCTACTGTTGAAGGTTCAACATTTTTCACTAATTCGCCTAATGCATTGAATGCTTTAGTTGCGCCATCAGAAGTGAAAATTCCTTTTTCATAGCTCATTGCTTTATTGAATAAGTCAACACCACCAGCATTTGCTAATAATGCAGGGAAGAAGCTATCTAAGTATCCAGTTGTTGGATAAGTAAATAATGAGATTCCTTCTGCTTTTGCTTTTTCTGCTAATTCTTTCATAGCTGGCATATCTTTTGGAACTTCCCAACCTTTTTGTTCGAATAAACCTTGGTTATAGAATAAACCAGTTGGTGCATAGAACATTGGTGCTAAGTAGTGTTTTCCATCACGATATGGATCTGTAACTGTAGAACCTAACACACCATTTAATAATTTTTCAGAAACTTTTTTGTCTTCTCCATACACTTTCATATCGAATAAGTCAGAGATATCTGCTAAGCCTTTTTCTTTAATCAATGTTTCAGGTAAAGCTTTTTTACGTCCTAATGCAAGCATTACAACATCTGGGAAATCTCCCGCTTTCATTTTTGGTGAAAGTTCGTCTTCTAGTTCTTTACTAGATTGTAATTCAACTTTAACATTTGGATTTGCTTCTTCATAAGCTTTAATTAATTCAGGCCACATTTCTTTACCATAACCTGATTCAAGCGCTGCTAATTTAAGAGTTTTCTTTTCTCCAGATTTAGTTTCTGCAGGTTTATCATCAGTTGTTGCTTTATTACAAGCTACTAAACCAACAGTTGCTAAAAGTGCTGCACTTGATAACATTAATTTCTTTTTCATAAATATTCCTCCTGTTTTCTCGAAAATTCTTCATTTTCGAAAGGTTATTCTTTTTTTACCTCGACATCATAATACTACTAATAAAACGTTTACACAATCGTTTTATTGCTCTATTTTATAACAATATTGTTTTATCTATAAGAAAAATAGGAAAGAATCTGATTATGTTATAAATCGAATTCTTTCCTATAAATCTTTTATATTTTATCTATATACTTTTTATTCAATTGGTAAAATAATCATTTTTAAATGCTTACCACTCTTTCGGACTCCATAATTGTCCATCCAATTGTGCCTTATAATGATCCACTCGTTGTTGTTGTTCCAACAATAATTGTTTACAAGCTTCTAAAAAAGCTCTTTCTTTATAATCTTGACATTCTTCTTGCCAAGTAGCAATTTGTTCTTCCATCCATTTAGAATCCATCTGCTTCATTCCCCATTTCTGAAAGCATCATCACTAATTCTTCTCTTTCTTGTTTCAATTCTACAATCCACTCTCTTGCTTGTTGCGTATGAGTATTTTCATAGTTTGCCAGCCTCTCCAACAGCCATTGTTCTTTTTCACTAAAATAATGCGAACCATTTTCTAAATAGTACAGATAATCCACTAATAATTGTTGTTTTTGAGTTTCTGTTAAATACTGAAATTGATAAACGACAAATGGTGTTTGATAGTTCCATCCTAATTGATTGGCTAACGCTTGATAAGGTCTCAGTAACTCTTCGATTCCAAATCCTACTGAACCACCCGCTGTATAGCGGTCTTGTTTTGCACCAACCGTTACGACAATTCCGAATTCCTTTTTCGCTTTTTGAGATAAATTCAACGTCAACACTTCATCCATCCATTGCTTCATCACACTTGGACATTGATACCAATACAAAGGAAATTGAAAAA
>CALATC010000198.1 GCA_937891475.1 uncultured Granulicatella sp.
GTAAATATGATACAATGACCCAGAGAAATTTGAAGGAGAAAATCAATGAGTATTTTAAATGTAGAAAAATTAACCCATGGATTTGGGGAACGTGCCATTTTTAATGATGTTAGTTTTCGTTTATTAAAAGGGGAACATATTGGATTAGTCGGAGCCAACGGTGAAGGTAAGTCCACTTTTATGAATATTGTAACGGGCAAACTTCAACCAGATGAAGGAAAAATCGAATGGTCTAAAAATGTGAAAGTTGGTTATTTAGATCAACATACTGTTTTAGAAAAAGGAATGACGGTTCGAGAAGTATTACGTAAAGCGTTTGATGATTTATTTGTGGCAGAAGCTCGTATGAATGAATTATATATGGCAATGGGCGATGCAGATGAAGCTTCTATGAATGCAATGTTAGAAGAAGTTGGAGAAATTCAAGAGCGTTTAGACAGTCATGATTTTTATATTTTAGATGCAAAAATCGATGAAGTGGCTCGTGCATTGGGTGTTGTAGCATTCGGTATGGATAGTGATGTGAGTGAATTAAGTGGTGGACAACGTACGAAAATTTTACTTGCCAAATTATTATTAGAAAAACCAGATATTTTATTATTAGATGAACCAACGAACTACTTAGATGTGGAACATATTGAATGGTTAAAACGCTATTTACAAGAATACGAAAATGCATTTATTTTAATTTCGCATGATATTCCATTTTTAAACAGTGTTGTCAACTTAATTTACCATATGGATAATCAAGAATTAAGTCGTTATGTAGGAGATTATGATCAATTCCAAGAAGTGTATGCGATGAAGAAATCTCAATTAGAAGCGGCTTATAATCGTCAACAAAAAGAAATTGCAGATTTGAAAGACTTTGTAAATCGTAATAAAGCTCGTGTAGCTACTCGTAATATGGCGATGTCACGTCAGAAGAAATTAGATAAAATGGAAGTCATTGAGCTAGCGAGTGAGAAGCCAAAACCTAAGTTTGATTTCAAAACTTCTCGTGCTCCAGGTCGTTATATTTTCCAAACAGAAGGATTAGTCATTGGATACGATCGTGCTTTAACGGGTTCATTGAATTTAGAAATGGAACGTGGACAAAAGATTGCGATTGTCGGAGCAAATGGTATTGGGAAAACGACTTTATTAAAGAGTTTATTAGGCATTATTAAGCCGTTAGAAGGAAAAGTTACTCGTGGAGACTATATTGATTTAGGCTATTTCGAACAAGAAACTCCTCAAGGAAATCGTAAAACAGCCTTGGAAGAAATTTGGGATACATTCCCATCGATGACACAACCAGAAGTTCGTGCTGCATTAGCTCGTTGTGGCTTAACAAGTAAACATATTGAAAGTCAAATTCAAGTACTAAGTGGGGGAGAACAAGCAAAAGTTCGTTTCTGTAAATTAATGAATGATGAATCGAATGTATTAGTGTTAGACGAACCAACGAACCACTTAGATGTAGATGCTAAGGATGAATTAAAACGTGCCTTAAAAGAATATAAGGGTAGTATTTTAATGGTTTGCCACGAACCAGAATTTTATGAAGGTTTAGCAACCGATATTTGGGATTTTTCAAAACTTTCATCTTAAATATATGATTTTTTGAGCAAAATTGAGTACAATGGTAGTAGCAAATGATTTGAGGAGGAAATATTATGGCAGATAAAGGCGTTACATTATATTTCATGAGACATGGCGAGACAGTTTTTAATCGATACAATAAAATTCAAGGATGGGCAGATACTCCATTAACAAAAGAAGGTAGATTAGATGCCATCCGTTCTGGATTAGGAATGAGAGATATTCCATTTCACGCAGTTTACACGAGTGATTTAAGAAGAACAATTGAAACAGCTCAATTAGTATTAAGAGATCATCCTTTACGAGATCAATTAAGCTTACAAATGATGCCAGAATTCCGTGAAGTGTGTTTTGGAAGCTTAGAAGGACAAAATGCAACAGAAGTTTGGACGAATTTGTATAAAACATTACAACGTACCTTTGATCAAAATGATGGTAGAAATGTAATTGAAGAGATGAATCAAATTAAAGCAATGGATCCAGACCATATCGGAGAAAATTTTATGGAATTTTGGACTCGTGTAGAACAAGGGTTAATTAAATTAATTGATAAACATCGTGATACAAATCAACATATTCTAATTGTTAGCCATGGAATGACGATTCGTAATATTTTACATGAATTAATTCCTGATTTTAAATTATCAGATATGATTGATAATTCTTCTTTAAACATTGTGGAATATTCAAATGGACAATATCATTTGAAAGCATTAAATCAAACAAGTCATTTTGC
>CALATC010000199.1 GCA_937891475.1 uncultured Granulicatella sp.
TAGGGTTCGGAATTTTGTTCATTGGTATGAACTATTTAAAAGACGCTTTAGCGCCGCTAAAAGATTTACCAGCCTTTACGGAATGGATTGTGAATTATGGACATCATCCATTATTTGGAGTAGCACTTGGATTTATTATGACACTTGCTCTTCAAAGTTCTTCTGCTACGATTGGGGTTTTAATTGCGCTAGCTTCTCAAGGAGTTTTACCATTTACGACTGCTCTATACATTATTTTTGGAGATAACATTGGTACATGTACCACAGCGTTAATTAGTAGTTTAGGGACTTCAAGACGTGGGAAACAAGTAGCAGTGATTCATTTAAGTATTAACATTATTGGTACAATCTATTTTATGATGTTTTTAACAGGAATTTTAACAAATATTGTAACATCAATGGATGCTACTGATGTCGCAAGACAAATTGCGAACGCTCATACAATTTTCAATATTGTAAATGTGATTGTGTTATTCCCATTTGCTAATTTATTATTGAAATTAGCAGACATCATTGTTCCAGAACCAAAAGTAGAATTAATCGAAGTAGAAGAGAAACCAACAAGTTATTTAGACAAACGTATTTTAGTAACACCATCGATTGCGTTACAAAATACAATGTATGAATTTGCTGCCATGTCTCATGCTGCTGATCAAACATTAACTTATGCGATTGATGCGATTCGTTTAAGAAGTCAAGAAAAAATTGAAAAAGCATTTGCTTCAGAGCAAAAAGTGAATCAATTCCAAAAAGCAATTGTGGAATATTTAGTAGAAATTTCTCAACAAAATGTTTCAACAACTGACCAAGAAACCATTGATGAATTATTTAGTACAGCTAATGACGTAGAACGTATTAGTGACCATGCAGAAAATATTGCAGATTTTGCGAAAGCTGTATTAGAACGTGATATTGTATTAGATGAAAAGACTTTATCAGAATTGGAACATGTATTTGAATTAGTTCAAAAAGGATTTGCGATGTCAATCGATACATTATCAACAGGTAATTTAGTAAAAGTTAAAGAAGTGATTACAATTGAGCGAGAAATCGACCGATTGAAAATTGAAATTCGTGATAAGTACATGAAACGTATGAATAAAGGCATTGCAAGTGCTGAATCTGGTATTTTTGTCATGGATTTATTAAGTAACTTAGAACGTATTAGTGACCACTTTAGAAATATTGGTGAGACGGTTCAAAGATTAGGACGTCCAGTAGTTGTAACTGAATAAAACAAGTAAAAGATGATGCCATTTGGTGTCATCTTTTTTAGTGATTAATTGTTATTTATAGATAATTATAGTACAATCAATAAGGATAAAAATGTTATAAAAGGAGAATTTCATGTTAAAAGTTTCAAACGTAAGTTTATTATTTTCAGATCGTAAATTATTTGATGAAGTAAATATTACATTCACACCTGGAAACTGTTACGGAGTGATCGGTGCAAATGGTGCGGGTAAATCTACATTTTTAAAAATCTTATCTGGTGAATTACAACCAACAACAGGGGAAGTTATTTTAGATCCTCATGAACGTTTAACAGTCTTAAAACAAGACCACTTTGCTTTTGAAGAAGAACGAGTAATTGATACGGTTATTATGGGACATAAACAATTATTCGACATTATGAAAGAAAAAGATGCCATCTATATGAAAGAAGAATTTACAGAAGAAGATGGTATCCGTGCTGCTGAACTTGAAGGAGAGTTTGCAGAATTAAATGGTTGGGAAGCGGAAAGTGATGCTTCACAATTATTACAAGGTTTAGGAATTACAGAAGACTTACACTATAAATTAATGAGTGAATTAGTGGAAGCTGAAAAAGTAAAAGTATTATTAGCTCAAGCATTATTTGGTAAACCTGATGTACTATTACTAGACGAGCCAACAAACGGTTTAGATGCTAAATCAATCGCATGGTTAGAAGAATTTTTAATTAACTTTGAAAATACTGTTATCGTTGTTTCCCATGACCGTCACTTCTTAAATAAAGTATGTACACATATGGCTGACGTTGACTTTGGTAAAATTAAATTATTCGTAGGGAACTATGATTTCTGGTTACATTCAAGTCAATTAGCGGCTAAACTATTAGCAGACCAAAATGCAAAAAAAGAAGAAAAAATTAAAGAATTACAAGAATTTATTGCTCGTTTCTCTGCGAACGCTTCTAAATCAAAACAAGCGACTTCTCGTAAGAAAATGTTAGATAAAATTACATTAGATGATATTCAACCATCTAGCCGTAAATATCCATTCGTTGGATTTTCTCCTGCTCGTGAAATCGGAAATGATTTATTAATCGTAGAAGGATTATCAAAAACAATTGATGGCGAAGTTCTTTTTGAAAATGTAAGTTTCCAATTGAAAAAAGATGATAAAGTTGCTTTCTTAAGTCGTTCAGATATTGCGATTACAACATTATTCAAAATTTTAACAGGGGAAATGGAACCAGATAGCGGTACATTCAAATGGGGAGTGACAACTAGTCAAGCTTACTTACCAAAAGATATGACGGAAGAATTCTCAAATCCACAATTAAACATTTTAGAATGGTTACGTCAATATGCACCTGTTGAAGAACAAGATAATACATTTTTACGTAGTTTCTTAGGTCGTATGTTATTCTCTGGAGATGATGTTATGAAACAAGTAACAGTTCTTTCAGGGGGAGAAAAAGTTCGTTGTATGTTATCTAAATTAATGCTATCAAAAGCAAATGTCTTATTATTAGATGACCCAACAAACCACTTAGACTTAGAATCTATTACAGCATTAAATGATGGTTTAATTGCCTTCAAAGGTTCATTATTATTCTCAAGTCATGACCATGAGTTTATTCAAACAACAGCAAACCGTATTATTGAAATCGGACCAAAAGGTGTTGTGGATCGTTTAGAATCAACATATGATGAATTCTTAGAAAATGACGAAGTTCAAGCACGTGTAGATGCTTTATATCAATAAGATCGACTTTAATTTGCTATAGGAGAGAAGCGCTATGAAAAAAATTTATTTTGCCAGTCCATTATTTTCAGAAATGGAATTAGCTTTTAACGAAAGTTTTGTTAAACGAATTCGAGAAGAATATCCACAATTGGAAGTTTATCTTCCACAAGAACAAATGGCGATTAATGATAAAAATTCTTTTGCAGATTCAACGATGATTGCTAGATATGATACGGATGCTTTACTAGATGCAGATTTAGTCATTGCCATTTTAGATGGGGCTATTATTGATGCAGGTGTTGCTAGTGAGATTGGAATTGCGTATCAAGCTGGTATTCCAATTTTGGCTTTATATAGTGACAGTCGTCAATATGGGGCTGAAAATGCAGAAAAATTAGTAGCCTTACAAGAAGTTGCTGAATCTCAATTCCCATATGCAAATTTATATACAGTAGGTCTAATTAAATTAAGAGGGGAAGTCTTCTCAAGTACGCAAGAATTATTAGAAGCTTTACCTGCTTATATTATGGCTTAAATTCAAGAAACGTAACAACACTGTAATACGGTTGTTACGTTTTTTTTATATCCAAATTATATAATAGAGAATACGATGGAGAAAGTGTGGTGAAGGATACTGGATAAACGATTAAGAAAAAGCATGATTATTAGTGGAATGGCTTGTTTATTATGGGCTAGTTATCCAATGTCCATTCATGCGCAAGAAATTTCTCAAGAATCGATTCAACAATTAGAACAAGAAATTTCTCAAAAATTAAATTTTGC
The DNA here is from genome assembly GCA_937891475.1 of uncultured Granulicatella sp. The sequence goes on from CALATC010000199.1 coordinate 3,739, forward strand.
GAATGAGAAATATAGACAAGTTGAAAGTTTGAAACAAGACTTAAATGAATTGAAATCCAATCAAAAAGAATTAGAACTTCAAATAAATGAACAACAAGAAAAATTAGCAGAAAAAGAAACAGTCGTAAAAGAAAGAATGGTCGCTTTGCAATCAAGTGGAGTAATTTATCAACGATTTGTTCAACTGCTTCAAGCAACGAGTATTTCAGATTTCTTTCATCGATTAATCGTGATTCAAGAGTTATTCAAATCGGATATATTAACGATTCAAAATTATCATAAAGAAGTTCAAACATTAGTAAATTCGCAAAAGAAATTAAGAGATACAGAAGAGACTTTATTAAAAAAACAAGAAGATTTACAAACAGAATCTACACTTTATGCAGATAGTATTCAACTGTTAAAACAAAATCTTGCGAATAATAAAGAAGCCTTGTTTGCCATTCATGAACAAGAAAGTAAGGTTCAACAATTAAGTGAAAATCCTGAACCAACAACACATCATGCTTCTGAAGAAAAGAAAAATGAAGAAGTAGTTCAAGAAATAAAACCAGTTAGTTCAAGTGAAGTTAAAGCCTCAACAACTGAAAATATTAGTGAATCTAAAGGGACTACTGAGACTTCTCCAAAGAGTCAAGCAGTTTCAAATGAAGTAAAATCTACATCAAGTGGGAAAGAATTTGCCGCAGAAGCAACAGCATATTCTTATAAACAGCCTGGGTTAAGTAATTTTACAGCAATGGGGATTGATTTAAGATCGAATCCTAATGTCATTGCAGTCGATCCTTCGCAGATTCCTTTAGGTACTTTAGTGGAAGTGCCGGGATATGGAATTGCGATTGCTGGTGATACTGGTGGAGATATTAAAGGAAATCGAATTGATTTAC
>CALATC010000200.1 GCA_937891475.1 uncultured Granulicatella sp.
ATGTGAATTTCTTAGATTTAGGGTTATTAGTCGTCGATGAAGAACAACGATTTGGTGTAAAACATAAAGAACGCTTGAAACAATTGAAATCCCAAGTCGATGTTTTAACACTAACAGCAACGCCAATTCCTAGAACATTGCATATGTCGATGTTAGGAGTACGTGATTTATCCGTTATTGAAACACCACCTTCAAACCGTTATCCTGTCCAAACTTTTGTAATGGAGCAACAAGCTATGACGATTCAAGATGGAATTGAACGGGAATTAGCTCGTGGAGGACAGGTCTTCTATTTATACAATCGTGTAGAAACCATTGAGAAGAAAGCAGATGAATTACGTCAATTAGTTCCTGAAGCAAGAGTTGGAGTCATTCATGGACAAATGAGTGAAACAACGTTAGAAAATATTTTATATCAATTTATTGAGGGAGAATATGATGTTTTAGTCACAACGACAATTATTGAAACAGGGGTAGATATTCCAAATGTAAATACTTTATTCATTGAAAATGCGGATCATATGGGATTGTCACAGTTATATCAATTACGAGGAAGGGTGGGACGTTCCAACCGTATTGCATATGCGTATTTAATGTATCAACCAGATAAAACTTTAACAGAAGTTGGAGAAAAACGTCTGCAAGCAATGCGTGATTTTACCGAATTAGGTTCAGGATTCAAAATTGCGATGCGAGATTTATCCATTCGTGGGGCAGGGAATTTATTAGGAAAACAACAGCATGGATTTATTGATTCAGTTGGATTTGATTTATACTCTCAAATGTTGAGTGAAGCAGTATTGAAAAAACAAGGAAAAGCTGTTCCAACGATGGAAGACTCTGTTGAAATCGATTTACAAGTCGATGCGTATATTCCAGCTACTTATATTCAAGATGAACGTCAAAAAATTGAAATGTATAAACGTATTCGTTCTATTGATAGTATGGAAACATACCATGAGTTATTAGATGATTTTATTGATCGATTTGGAGAGTTTCCTGATGAAGTGAGCTATTTATTAGAAGTTGGAATGTTAAAATATTTTGCAGAGCAATTGTCGATTACTTCAATTAAGCGAAGTCAAAATTCAATCGTCGTTTCGATTGCTCAGCCGGTAGCTCAACGTTTAGAAGGAGTTGCCATTTTTGAAGCGCTTGGGCCAGTGAAATTACCTGCTCAAGTCACTAAAAAAGGAACAACCTTACAAGTGTTGCTCAATGTAACGAATCAACCAAAGGATTTATGGTTAGAGCAAATCAAACTTTTCTTAGAAAAATGTTGTGAAGTTGTAGAAGCGCAAAAAGAGGAAAATGAATAAGAACAGAGAGGGGGATTCAATGGTTAAATCGAATAGACAGATGATGCAAGGAGCGTTGGTATTGTCACTAGCAGCCTTCATTGCGAAAATATTAAGTGCCGTTTATCGAGTTCCTTTCCAAAATATGGTTGGAAATACTGGTTTTTACGTTTATCAGCAAGTTTATCCTATTTATGGAATTGGAATGACCTTTGCTCTCTCTGGTTTTCCGGTATTTGTTTCAGCATTAATTGCTCAATATCGTTCGGATTATGAACTATTGCCGCTTTTAAAACGATTATTTTGGATTTTAAGCGGATTAGGAATAGGAGTATTTTTACTTCTATATACGCAGTCAGAACTCATTGCTTCATGGATGGGAGATGCTTTATTGTCATCTGTTATTCAAAGTGTTTCGTGGATGTTTTTAATGATGCCATTTTTGGTCATTGCAAGAGGGTATTTCCAAGGAACGAATCGAATGGTTCCAACAGCTGTTTCTCAAGTAATGGAACAAGTCGTTCGAGTAAGTGTTATTTTATTAGCTGCAAGTTTTTATGGAAGTCTCACGAACGATTTATATGTGGTGGGAACTTGGGCAATGTCGAGTGCTGTTGTGGCTGCAGTGATGGCAACTTTTGTATTATTGTATTATAAAAAATCAGACTCCTTTGAAAGTTGGAATGGCAGTCGTGTTATTGAACCTCATAAGATTCAATGGGGAGTATTACTAAAGAGATTAGTCATTGAAGGCGGAACTATATGTTTATTAAGTTCGATTTTAGTGTTGTTTCAATTGATTGATTCATTTACCTTATTTAAAGGGTTAGTAGAACAGGGAATGAGTCAAGAGGTTGCCAAAGATTTAAAAGGAATTTTTGATAGAGGACAACCACTGGTGCAATTAGGAATGGTTGTTGGAGTTGGATTTTCTTCAAGTTATTTACCATTACTGAGTCGTAGTTATACAAAACAACATTTAGAAGAATTTGAACAATTGAAATACTCACTCTTAAAAATGACGATGGTATTTTCAGTTGTAGCAACAGTAGGGTTATTAGTTATTTTGCCAAGAGTCAATCATATGCTTTTTGGAGATATACAAGGTAACGATGTACTGAGTGTTTATATAATTAGTATTGTGTTAGCTTCTATGATGATGGCTTACCATGGGATATTACAAAGTACTGGAAAATATTCCATTACGCTTATAGCATTATTTGTCGGATTGATTGCTAAGGGTGTCGGTAATCTTTGGTTTATTCCTCTGTTTCAAACATTAGGAGCTAGTATTGCGACGATTTTAGGGTTATCTGTGATGT
>CALATC010000201.1 GCA_937891475.1 uncultured Granulicatella sp.
GGAAAAGACAAAATGAAAAACATAGAAGAAAAAATCTTAATGGTAGATGAAGAAATAAAGCAATTACAAAATAAAAGAAAAAAACTCACCAGTCAGCAGAAACAGGAAGAAAGAAAAAAGAGAGATAAAAGCATATATGAAAAAGGAGCAGTCTTTGAAAATAGCTTTACAGAAAGCAAGAACTTAAGTAAAGATGAATTTTATCAGCTAATCATATCTCTAATTCGTAAAGAGGAAGCCGATATCAAAATATAAAAAATCATAGAGAAAAGAGAAGAAACAAAAGTAGAAATTACAGAAAACCAAGAGGCAGAAATGGACATCGAATAATAGTTTCTTGTTTACAAAGGCGCACATATACACCTTAATAGGTGTAGTGACCCCAAAAAGTTAAATTTTTGGTCTAACTTTTTGGGGTCGGTACTCGCAAAGCGAGGCTTATTGCTGCTACGGGGAAATTCCTTTTTTGTTTTTCTTACATAGTTTTTTATTGCATGAATCTTTGTTTTCATCTAACATAGAACAAAAGAGCTATAAGGAGGAATTTTATGAAAATTGTTGGATTAACAGGTGGGATTTCTTCTGGGAAATCTACGGTATCTTCTTATTTCAGACAATTGAAAATTCCTGTCATTGATGCAGATGAAGTTGCTCGTAAAGTAGTTGAACCTAATAGTCAAGGCGCCAGAGAAATTAGAAAAGCTTTCGGTAGTGCTGTGTTTGAAGAAGATGGAAGCTTAAATCGTCAAAAATTAGGCGCATTAATTTTTTCAAATGCAGAAAACCGTCAAAAACTAGATGACCTATTACAGCCTCTCATTAAAATCATGATTTTAGATGAAATCGAAGAGTATCGTCAAAAAGGGGAGACCATGATTGTTTTAGATTTACCCCTATTATTTGAGAAGCATTATGAGGAATTATGCGAAGAAATTATCGTTGTTTATATTCCAAAAAAACTACAATTAGAGCGATTAATGAAGAGAAATCAATATACAAAACAAGAAGCACTGTCTCGAATCGATTCTCAATTATCCATTGAAGAAAAACGGAAACGAGCGACAGTTTTATTAGATAATCAAGGTACGGTTCAGCAGTTATATCAGCAAGTTGAACAGTGGCTAGTAGAAACGAAAAATGATATACTACAATAAGAAAAAAGTTGAAGAAAGGGGACATCGTCATGCAATGTCCAAGATGTAAATTTAATGGTTCAAGAGTGATTGATAGCCGTCCAGCAGACGATGGTCGTTCGATTCGAAGAAGAAGAGAATGTGATGAGTGTGGCTATCGGTTTACAACATTTGAACGATTAGAAAAAGCACCGATTTTAGTTATTAAAAGAAATGGAAATCGTGAAGCGTTTAGTCGTGAAAAATTATTAAATGGATTAGTTCGTTCTGCTGAAAAACGTCCGATTCCATTAAGTCAATTAGAACAAATTGTCAATGAAGTAGAACATACGATTAATCAAGAAGGAGAAAATGAAATCTCAAGTATGTTAATTGGGGAGATGGTCATGGACTACCTTGCTAAAATTGATGATATTGCCTATATTCGTTTTGCAAGTGTATACCGTCAATTTACCGATAGAAAAATGTTCTTAAAAGAATTAGAGAGAATGTCTTTTGAAATGGATCGTAAAGATAGTAAATCATAATAGGAGGATCAAATGGACGAGAAATCAATAAAGTGGAGTCAGTTGAATCCACGTGATTGTATTCAAGTGACACAGCAAGTTTGGCTGACGCAACGTGAATTACAATTTGTGACGCAATTATATGTACCATTTTTAGGGGTTCAAGCCTCAACTTTATATTTAGTCTTATTTAGTGAGCTTTCTCCGAATTCCTATCAAAGTGATGTCATTCGATTGGCAGATTTATTAGCCTTAGTAAATATGGGGATTCCAGATTTTTATCAAGCAAGAATCCGTTTAGAATCAGTTGGCTTATTAAAAACCTATCGCTATGAAGATGAAGAATCGATTAGTGCTCAATATACATTTGAATTACAAGCACCAGCGAGTCCGAATTTATTTTTTAAAGATGCTTTATTATCGACACTTTTAGTGAATCAAGTAGGTCATCAACGTTTTGAAATCTTACAAAAACGTTTTAGTGTAAAGGAAAAGGCTCCTTATGGTCAAGATGTTACCAGTACTTTCCAAGAAGGATTCCAATTGCCTTTTAATATGTCACAGTATAAGAGAAATGTTGCTCAAGAAAAACAAATGATTAAAGATGTGAAGCAACAAGAATCATTTGTCATGAATTCTACTATTGATTGGGAATTATTAACAGATTTATTAAAGAGTCAATTTGTTCATGAACAGGCTTTAACAGATGAAGTGAAGCAAATGTTAAATAGCTTCCAATTATATTATGGATTAACGGAAAGAGAAATTGCTCAATATGTGATTTATGCTGCAGATTTATCAACGGGTGAGATTGATGAAAAGGAATTGTATTCGATTATTATTAATGCTAATCAGCATTTAGCAGCTCCTAAACAAGAGGAATCTACTGTAACTTCAGTTGTTCCGAAAGAAGAAAGTATGCCTGTAGTTTCAGAAGTTATTGTAGAAGAACAACAAGAAACAACTTCAACGTCTACTCATTTACCTCAGGCGATTCAACGATTAATTACATTAGCAAAAGAAATGACGCCATTTGATTTTATGACAAGTATTAAGCAACAAAGAAATGGCTATGTTTCAAATGGAGAACAAAGAATTATTTTAGATTTAGTTCAAGTAGGAACGATTCCATCTGAAGTGATTAATATTTTAATTCATTACGTATTAGTCGTTAAAAATAATCCAACGATTAATAAAAATTTAATGGATACGATTGCGAATGATTGGAGTCAAAAAGGGATTCAAACAGCTGAACAAGCCATTGAAGCAGTTCGTCAAAGAGATAAAGAGTTTAAAGCGAATCGTAAAGAAAAAATTAAAAATCGACAAGTACAATCATACTCAGGTAAAAAATATTATGGAAATGCCCCAAAAGGAAGAGTGGCTTCTGTTCCTGACTGGGCAATGAAACCAAATGAAACAAAAGAAAGCCCATTAGATGATGAAAATCTTCAATTATTAAAGGCTCAGCTTTCTCAATTGAAAACAAGTGGAAATTCTGAACAAGTGAAGGGAGAATAGTGATGGAAGGAATGCAAGATTTATTTGGCAATAAAACGGCTACTACAGCATTTCAACAACGATATCAAAAAATAGTAGCAGAAGTTTTACAAGACAAAGAAGTTCAAAACTTTTTACAAGAACATCAAGATGAAATTCCACAAGAAAATTTAGTGAAAAGCTATTCGGCCCTTTTGGAATATATTCAACAACGGGATGCTCGTATCCAAGGAGTAGAAACGTATATTAAAGGCATGGAGCCACTATTAAGGGTGAATCAAGGTTTTGTTGAAGTTGTGTATCGTCCAACTCAAGAGTTTGTCCAAAAACAACAGGAACAAGCGTTGACGAATCGAATTCATGTGATTAATATGCCTAAAAATTTATTACATGTAACCTTAAATTCTTTAGATATTACAAAAGAGCGTCAAGAAACTTTTCAAGCTTCACTGAAATTTATTAATGAATTATCCGCAAAGCCAAATGAATTTCACCGTGCGATTTATTTAGTGGGTTCATTTGGAGTTGGAAAAACGTATTTCTTAGCAGCTATTGCAAATGAATTAGCTCAACTTGGATTTGAAACAACTTTAGTGCATGTTCCAAGCTTATCGAGTGAATTGAAAAGTGCAATTGGCGCAAATCGATTAGAAGAAAAGGTTGAAGTTTTAAAAACATCGCCAATCTTAATGCTAGATGATATTGGAGCAGAATCAAATTCTGCTTGGTTTAGAGATGAAATTTTAATGATTGTATTGGAATATCGTATGATGCAAGAATTACCAACATTCTTTTCATCTAATTTAACGATTGAAGAATTACAAGAACATTTAAGTGTTTCTAATCGTGGAGATGTAGAATTGTTAAAAGCGAAACGTTTGATTGAACGTGTTCGTTTCTTATCGAAAGAAATTTTCTTAGATGGAGAAAACCGCCGCTATTCATAACTTTCAAAAAATTTGACTTGATTTTTATAAAAATAGTGGTAGAATAACTAATGAATTAAATATTTTGAAAATGATGAAAAAGACAAGAAACTGTTATCTGGTTATCTAATAGAGAGAAGTGGGTTGGTGGAACACTTCATCCGAGATAGTTTTACCACTTTTGAATCCTTGTTTGAAGTATAGTATGGCAAGGCGTAGCGGAGCGTTAGTCCGTTTAAGAGATTCGTTTAAAACGAATGAATTTGGGTGGAACCACGTAGAAATAACGTCCCATAGTTTGTATGAGTATGCAAACTATGGTTTTTTTGTTTTTTTAAGCATTTTTGAAAGGAAAGAAGGAGAACAATGTCAATGATTAAAGTTACATTTCCAGATGGAGCTGTAAAAGAATTTGAACAAGGAATTTCAGTGAAAGAAGTTGCTGAAAATATTAGTAAGAGCTTAGCAAAAAAAGCACTTGCAGGTAAAGTAAATGGAGAATTAGTCGATTTAGATCAAGCATTAACAGAAGATGCAAGTATTGAAATCGTAACACCAGACCATGAAGATGCATTAGGAATTTTACGTCACTCAACTGCACACTTATTAGCACATGCATTAACTCGTTTATACCCAGGAATTCACTTTGGAGTGGGACCAGCAATTGAATCAGGATTTTACTATGATACAGATATGCCAAACCAATTAACAGAAGACGCTCTTCCAGAAGTTGAAGCTGAAATGATGAAAATTGTAAAAGAAAACTATCCAA
>CALATC010000202.1 GCA_937891475.1 uncultured Granulicatella sp.
GTTATATTCTAATGTTTTGTAACTTTTTGTGGGAAGTGGGTAAATAGTTCGCATCCGTCTTTTGTAACAACTAAACAGTCTTCTACACGAACTCCATAATCTTTTGCGATATATACACCCGGTTCAACAGAGAAGCACATGCCTTCTTCTAGAATCATATCATTTCCTTCCATAATAGATGGGAATTCATGACAACTTTGTCCAATACCATGCCCTAAACGATGGATGAAGTATTCCCCATATCCTTTTTCTGTAATATAATCACGTGCAATCGCATCAATTTCACTAGCCTTCATTCCTGGTTTGACAGCTTGAATCGCTAAATCATGAGCAGTTTTTACGATTGTAAAGATTTCTTGATGACGAACATCTTTTGCATTTTCTTCTCCAAAGAAAATGGTACGAGTCATATCGCTCGCGTAACCATTATGCATTGTTCCTAAATCAAAAAGTACCCATTCGTTCTTTCTTAATTTTCTATCTCCCGGAACTCCATGAGGATCAGCAGCATGGTCTCCAAACAATACCATCGTATCAAAACTCATAGAAGTAATGCCTAATTTTTTCATTTCATATTCGATTTTAGCAATAACTTCTAATTCTGTAATGCCTTCTGTTAAGCTTTGAATCCCAATTTCTACAGCTTTATCTGCGTATGTTCCCGAATCTTTTAATTTTTGAATTGCATCAGCATCTTTTCTTAAACGTAAATCGTTAATGACAGGAGTTAAATCGTCTGTCCATTGAATTTCTGGAATTTCTTTTTTCAAGTTTTCAACAGTGTGTAATGTAATAAAGTTTTTCTCTACAGCCCATTTAGTAGGAGAATCAAATTGTTCTCGAATGGCAGAAGTTAATATAGCCCATGGGTTTTCATGGTCTTGATAACTAATAACAGTAAAAGTTAGCTCAGCTGTTTGTGCCATATTTTTTTCAAGAGCAGGAACAAAGAGTAGCGGAGAATGAGTGGCAGATACAACCATCGCTAAAACACGTTCATGTGGATCTGTTGTATAGTGTGTCAATAAACTAATCGTTGTAGGATCTTGAATGAATGCAATATCACAATTTAGTTGTTTTAAAATGTTGGTAAAATGAATATAAGTTTGTTTGTTACTCATAATAAGTCCTCCATATTTTTCAGTTTGTAAGCATATTTTATCATAAATAGCTTGGAAAATGTAAAGAGTTTCAAAAAATATGAAAATAGTTATATGAAACGCTTGCAAAACGTTAAGAAAAATGATAACCTTTACATAGAATGGTATACAAATACATATTTTTTTAAATATTTAGAGGAGAATTTATATGGAAAAACAAACAATTACAATATATGATGTTGCCCGTGAAGCGAATGTTTCAATGGCAACTGTATCCAGAGTGGTAAATGGGAACCCAAATGTTAAACCAGCAACAAGAAAAAAAGTATTAGATGTTATCGATGAATTAGATTACCGTCCAAATGCAGTAGCACGTGGTCTTGCAAGTAAAAAAACAACTACAGTCGGAGTAATTATTCCTGATGTAACAAATTTATATTTTGCAAGTTTAGCAAGAGGGATTGATGATATTGCTACAATGTATAAATATAATATTATTTTAGCAAATTCTGATCAAAATAATCATAAAGAAATCCAAGTGTTAAATACCTTATTATCTAAACAAGTTGATGGTATTTTATACATGGGAAATAATTTAACTCCAGAATTACGTGCAGAAATTGTACGTTCAAAAACTCCAATCGTATTAGCAGGAACAATTGATTCTGACCATGTAGTTGCTTCTGTAAATATTGATTATAAAGTAGCAACACAAGAAGCTGTACAAAAATTAATTGAAAGTGGACATAAAAAAATTGCGTTTGTAACGCCATCGTTAAAAAATACTTTTGCATCAGATTTACGTTTAGATGGGTATAAAGAAGCTTTAGAAGTAGCTAAAATTAAATACAATGAAAAGTTTGTATGTGAAATCCCATTAACGTATCAAGCAGGAGAAGCTTTAGCAGAAAAATTATTAAATGCTGGAATTACAGCTGCAGTTGTAACAGACGATGAAGCAGCAGTTGGCTTATTAAATGGCTTATATGATCATGGAGTGAATGTTCCTAAAGATTTTGAAGTGATTTCAAGTCATAATTCAAAATTAACTAAAATGACTCGTCCTACATTAACTACAATTGCTCCTCCATTATATGATATTGGAGCAGTAGCGATGAGATTGTTAACGAAAATTATGAATAAGGAAGAAATTTTAGATACTGAAATTACTTTACCTTATAAGATTGAATATCGTCAAACAACTAAATAACTACTAAAAAAGACTTCGAGATTTTTCCTCGAAGTCTTTCTTTTAATTTCTTGATTTTGTTGTCTGATTTGAAGAAGAAGGTTTTGGTTTTTCTGAAGAAGATTTTTTCTTATCTTTATCTTCACTTGATTCTTTTTCTTTCTCAGATTTTTTCTTTTCAGCTTCTTTTTCTTGATCGCTGAGTCCGTTCCAATATCTATCTAATTCATTATTAGTGGCACCTATAGCAAAGTGATAAGTTGGAGCAATTGGTCCAAAATCTTTTTTGAATAAGTCTGTTGTAGTACTTCCACCAATAGAATAAGTTTGACCATTATAAGTAGCTGTTCCAGATTTTGTTCCAGTAGTAGAAACTACTGAATCTTGATAAACAGTTGAAGGTTGAACGAATTTTGCACTTTGATTAAATAAACTTGGTTTTGCACTATAGACTGCATTCATAAGACTCGTCCAATTTCGTAAACTTCTCATCGTTGGATGTCCATATCCATCAGATTCTGTGATAGAGTAACGTGCACTATAGAAGTTATCATATCCAATCCAAGAACCAAGAGTTACTTCTGGCGTATATCCCACAAACCAGTTATCTACTTCAAATTCTGACGTACCTGTTTTACCAGCTATATCTGCGGTAAATTTCAAGTTACCTTTAATATTATAGAAATCAGTTGTTGCTGCAACTTGTCTTAAAATATCTGTTGTTAAATAAGCTGTTGCAGGGGAGAAGACTTCAGTTGAGTTGTCTTCATGTTGATAAACAACTTTTCCACGAATATCTTCAATTTTTTCAATTAAATAAGCTTCGTGATGAACACCGCCATTAGCTAACGTAGAAAAGGCACTTGTTTGTTCCAATACGGTAGGACCAGTTTTTGTTCCACCGATAGATAAAGCAATATTTTGATATTCTTCTTCAGAAATTCCTTGAATACCCATTTTTTTCAAATATTCTCCAGCATTGATTCCCTTAGAAAGCATTGTTTGGAAAATTTTGATGGTTGGGTTATTTAATGAATTTTTTAATGAATGACGAGCAGTTAAGAAGTTATTAGAAATTCGATTACCGTAGTTGGTAGGTTCCCAATAAGTTCCATTTTGTTGTAAAATACTAATTTTTGTATCTGGAATAATACTAGCTGGATAAATAATATTATTTTCCATAGCTGGAGCATAAACAAGTAGCGGTTTAATCGTTGAACCAGGAGAACGATGTGTTGTAAATGCATGGTCTACTTGGTTAACTTGGAAATCACGACCCGCTACGAACCCTAATATACGCCCTGTATTATTTTCGATTAACACTGCACCATTTTGTGCCATATCAGTTTGTTTTTTAGCTTCACCTGTATTTTGATCAATATACGGTGTTTGGTAAGTTGGACCAATTTTACTTCCGTTAATAGCTGTAGATTCTTGCATCGCTTCGTAAATACCTTGGTTAACAGTAGAAGTAATTTTGTATCCACCTGTCGCTAATTCAGCATTTGCACGATCATAATATCGATTAAATAATTCTGTATCTTTTTTTAATTGGTCATATGTTAATCGATCTTTTTCAGCCATTTTTTTCATTAAGATTTTTGTAGCTTCACGATTGACTGCTTGATATAAATAAGATTGACGCTCAGTGGTTATTTCTTCAGGAGCTAAAAAGTCTTGAGTAATATCATAAGCAAGAGCTTCATCATATTGTTGCTTTGTAATTTTCTTTTCACGATACATACTAAAGAGAACAGTTTTCATACGAGTTAATCCAGCTGAAACATCTTCTTTTAAAGTAGCATAGTTTGTATAGGGTGTATACGTAATTGGATTTTGAGGCATTCCTACTAAGTATGCTGCCTGAGGTAGAGTTAAATCTTTTGCAGATACTCCAAATACTCCTTGAGCTGCTTCCTCAATCCCCGAAATATTTAACCCATTATGATTTCGTCCGAATGGAGAAACATTTAAATAAGCTTCTAAAATTTGATCCTTTGTAAAATGTTTTTCTAAACGAAGCGCATATAAAATTTCATTAGCTTTTCGCTTAAATGTTACTTCACTTGTTAAGATTTGTTGTTTAATTAATTGTTGCGTTAAGGTAGATCCACCAGAAACTCCTGAACTAGATGAACTAGCTTCTTGGAGAAGTGCACGAACGAGTGCTTTTGGAACAATTCCATTATGCTGATAAAAATAACTATCTTCAGTAGCAACAATTCCATCTTTAACAAATGGGGAAATTTTATCCAGTGTAGTTACTAAACGAACTTCATCACTAGTAACATCAGAAATTTTTTCGCCATCTTGATAATAGAAACTTGAAACTAAATTCAGATTCGTAATCGCATCAGCCATTTCTTCTTGGGTTAATGGTTTTTCATTGGCTGTCAAGCTTGCAAAATATCCTAATCCAATTCCTGTTCCAAAAATTCCTAATAATATAAATCCACATAATAGAATAAATAATAAATTTTTAATCACAGAAAAACTTACATTGAAAATAAATCGTAAGTGTTTTTGCAAAGGTTGATTCCAAAAAGCCAAGAAT
>CALATC010000203.1 GCA_937891475.1 uncultured Granulicatella sp.
AGGATAAAAAACCATTAACTCGTGAAGAAGTTCCTGTAGAATTAACATGGGACTTAACATTAATCTATCCAGATAATTCTGGTTTCGAAGCTGATTTAGCTTTTGTATCAGAAAAAATTCCAGTAATTGCTGCAAGTAAAGAAACAGCTTTACAATCTGGAGAAAATTTATATAACTACTTATTATTATCGAATCAAGTAGAAGAAAAAATTGAAACAGCTTATGTGTATTCACACTTAAAAGCTGACCAAGATACTACAAATGATGAAAATCAAGTATTAAATCAACGTGCATTCTCAGTATATGTTGAATTATCAGGTGCTTCATCATGGTTTGAACCAGCTATTTTAGAAAAAACAGATGAAGAATTTGAAAACTTCTTTAAAGAAGAACCACGCTTAGAAGAATTCCGTGTTGCATTAGAAGCAGCTCGTATTCAAAAAGGTCACGTATTATCAGATCGTGAAGAAGCATTATTATCAAAAGCGAATGAAGTTTTCTCTGGACCAGGAAAAACTTTTAACTTCTTAAATAATGCGGACATTAAATTCGGAACAGTTAAGAATGAAAAAGGGGAAGAAGTGGAATTAACTCACGGAAACTATACTACATTCTTAGAATCAACAAATGCTGAAGTTCGTAAAAATGCATTTGAAACAAAATATAAACCATATATTGACTTAAAAAATACTTTTGCTAGCACATTAGGTTCAGAAGTGAAAGCTCATAACTTTAAAGCGTTAGCTCATAATTATGAATCAAGTCGTCAAGCAGCATTATCTGCTAACCAAGTTCCTGAAGAAGTATATGATGCTTTAGTAAAAGTAGTGAATGAAAAATTACCATTATTACACCGTTATATTGCTTTACAACAAAAAGCTCTAGGATTAGATGAATTACATATGTATGATATGTATGTTCCAATTACTGGTGAAGCTCCAATTACTTACAATTACGAAGATGCTTCTAAAGCTACTTTTGAAGCATTAAAACCATTAGGGGAAGAATACCAAGATATTCTTAAACAAGCTTATGATCAACGTTGGATTGATGTTGCTGAAAATGTTGGTAAACGTAGTGGTGGTTATTCATCAGGTGGTTATGCAACTGCGCCATATATTTTATTAAACTGGCATGATGATTTAAGCAACTTCTTTACATTAGTACATGAATTAGGACATAGTGCTCATAGTTACTTCACTCGTCATAATCAACCATATCAATATGGGGATTATTCAATTTTCTTAGCGGAAATTGCTTCAACAACGAATGAAAACTTATTAACAGACTACTTATTGAAGAAACATACGGATAAAGAGAGTCAAATTTATATTTTAAATAATTATTTAAATCGTTTTAAATCGACTATTTTCCGTCAAACTCAATTTGCTGAGTTCGAGCATCAAATTCATGTTGCGGATCAAAAGGGTGAGCCATTAACTCAAGCGGCAATGGCTGAGATTTATGCAAGTATTAATCAAAAATATTATGCAAATGTGATTCAAGATGAAGAGATTGCGTATGAGTGGACTCGTATTCCTCACTTCTATATGAATTATTATGTATATCAATATGCAACTGGTATGGCTGCAGCAACTGCTTTAGCAGATAAGATTTTACATGGTACTCCTGAAGATTTAGAGGCTTACTTAAACTACTTACGTGCTGGACGTAGCGATAAACCAATTGAGGTTATGAAAAAAGCGGGTGTAGATATGACGCAAACTCAATATCTATATGATGCGATGAATGTATTCGAACAACGACTAGAACAATTAGAAGCGTTGATGAACGAAGAGTAACATAATATAAATAGACTTTCCTGATATAGCAGTATTAGGACGGCAGCAGCCTCGCTTATGCGAGTCTCATGCCATACTGCTATGGAAAGTCTTTTTTATTTTTTGAGCATTTTTGAATTAGCTGTTGTTTCATTTATGATACACTTATGTAGATTATTGGAAGGAGATAGTTATGGTTGAAAAGAATTTTGGGCACTCTTGTGCATGGATTAATATTAACTCAGAGGAAATTAGTGATTTTTCTACAATTTACCAAACGTATCAAATTGATAAAGAAATGGTGGAGTATGCTCTTGATGAAAATGAAAGAGCACATATTGATTATTGTCGTCCAAAAGAAACATTAGTTGTTATCTATAATGTTATTAAACAAACGAAGAGAGAGAATCGATATGAGACAGTTCCAATGACTTTTATTGTTCGAAAGGATCAAATCATTACAATTTCAAACCAATATAATGCCTATATTGTTGAGGCAATGAGAAAAGAGTGGGAAGAGAGACCAGATATTTCGGTGTTTACTTTTTTATTTTCTACTTTAATGATGATTACTGAAAATTATTTTCCTAAGATTGAAAGTTTGAAGAAAGAGCAAGAAATTCTTAGTCATAAATTAAGACATAAAACAACGAAGAAAAATCTATTTGCATTGTCCGATTTAGAAATTGGAAGTGTTTATTTAGTTTCTGCAACAAAGCAAAATGCGATTGTGTTAGAGCAATTGAAGACTCAAGTATTATTTAAGGAATTAGAGTTTGCTGAGGAAGAAAAATTAGAAAATAGTTTAATTGAAGCGAAGCAATTAGTGGAAATGACTTCGATCAATCTTCAGATTTTGCAACAATTATCGGGTACTTATAATAATGTATTGAATAATAATTTGAACGATACTATGAAATTATTAACGATTATTTCGATTTTATTAACGATTCCGAATATTGTAACTGGATTTTTTGGGATGAATATTACGGTTCCTTTAACGGGTCTTCCGCATGGTTGGGGAATTGTGTTAGGGATTATTGTAACAGTAATTGTCATTGCAAGTGTCGTCTTGTCACGATTTATTAAGAAGTAGAGGGCGTGGAAAGAGAGTTTTAGGATAGTAGTACTAAGACGGCAGCAGACCTTACGGTCTCATGCCTAAAATTTGAGCCTTGGTCTCAAATTTTCTTGCAATAGAATCTGATGTGACAGATTCTATCACTTGTACTACTATAAAAACTCTATTTCTACTTTAAAGGGCTCTATGAGAATGGATTGTGAAAATAGTAATATATATCAAGGAATGGTATAATTAACTAAATTATTAAAAGTGAGGTAAGTTATTATGCAACGTTCTGATATACAGAGGATGGCTCGTGATATTTTAGAAAAGCAAGTAATTGAGAATAGCTATATAGAGTATAAAAAATCTGTACAATTTAAAGATAAAATTTTAAAAACAGCTTGTGCGTTTGCAAATAATTACATGAATAATGAAATTGGATTAATCTTCATTGGAGTTGAAGAAGTAGATGACAAAGATACTCAACAGAAGGCGATTCCAAAGCGACCAATCACTGGAATTAAAGAACCAATGATTGAAATAGTTGAAAATCAACTTAAATCTCTACTTTCTTATATAACTCCTAAAATTAACTATCATATTATTCAAGATAAAATAGATGATGAATATTATATAGTTGTTGCAGTTGAACCAAATGTAAAAGGACCTTGTCAGACAACTATTAAAGCTGAAAAAGATAAGAAAATTGCACTAAAGGCTGGAAGATATATTAGAGTTTCAAGAGATTCAAACCTTCCTAATACTCTTGAAGAGTTTGAACTATTAAAGAAATTTGCAAATTATAATTTTAGTTCTAGTCTAAACCAAACTGCAACATTAGATGATTTAAGTTATGAGTATATGAAAGAATATCTTACATTAACAAATGCAAAGGATGATCTTAAACAACTTTCTAAATTAGAAATGGCTAAAGCGTTAGGATTAATAAGTGAAAGTCAATATGGAGGTTATAGAGCAAAGAATTTTGCAGTTCTAATGTTCTGTGAAAAACCTAATCGTTTTATTCCAAATGCACAAGTAGAAATTATTCGTGAAATTGATGGTACTGACAAAATGGAGCGTATAACATTTGATTCACCAGTATGGCTGCAAGCAAAACAAGTTGTACGATATTTTCAAGAAAATATTATGCGTTCTTTTACTTTACGTTATTCTGATAAAATGGAGCATAAAGTTATATATAATTTTCCTATAGCAGCTTTTGAAGAATTAGCAACAAATGCTATTTTACATAAAGAGTATGATGAAGATGAATATGTTGGAATTTACATATATAAAGATAAAATTTCTTTTGTGAATCCTAATAGACCACTACCTCCAGTTACGATTGAAGCATTAAATAATGAAAGAAGTTTTGATAACAGGAAATACTTAAATAAGGAACTAAAAGATATGTTTTATGCTTTGGAATTAATAGAATCATATGGGTCTGGAATCAGAAGAGCAAAAGATTCTTTAGAGGCAAATCTTTCACCAAGTATTTCTTTCTTACCTAAAGATAATTCATCAAATTATACGAATGCCATTATTTTTGTACAAGAGGAATTTTTAGAAGATAAGTTGCTTGATAAAACTAACCAAGAAACTAACCAAGAAACTAACCAAGAAACTAGAAAAGAAACTGTAATAGGAAAACAGATTATTGAGTTAATGAAAATAAATCCACATATTACTATAAAAGAACTTACAGAAGCAATAGGAGCTTCTACAAGTGGTATAAAATATAATCTCAATATTTTGAAAAATAGTGGTAGAATTTTAAGAAAAGGATCTACAAAATCAGGTGTCTGGATAGTAATAAAATAAGTTTTATTAATTATTGGAAAGAATAGCAGAAGGAGTTTTTATAGTAGTACGATTCAAGAGACCCGTAAGGGGCTACTGGCGTCTTAGTACTACTATATCAAAAAACTCTATTTTAACTATGTAACAAAAATATTAGAGAACATAAAAACAGGCGTACAATCAGGTGTTTGAACTTGATTGTACGCCTTTGTTCTTTTCGGGATTATTTTGCTAAATCAATAGCTTTTTGAGTGTTGGCAAAGTGTAATTTGGCAACTTTGCTTAAAACTTCCATGCCGTCAAATTCTAAAATTTTACTCGCTAAATTATCAACATCTGTGTGAGCACCAGATAGTAGTTTATAACCATATTCTTTAGATAGTGTTTGTAATCCAGTTAAAAATGCATCTCTAGCAATCATTGATGCGGCAGCTACTGCTATATGGTGGCTTTCACCTTTCGTTTTAAAATATGTAATCGATTTAAGAGGAGTTGTTTGCTCTTGTAAATAACGATAATAATTTTTTGGCGTACAAAACTCATCGATTAATACAGCTTGAACTGTTTCTGGATTTAATTGTTGGTATAGTAATTTAATTGCTTGATTATGAAGAAGAGCTTTCATCTCATTTAAATTTTTTGTTTGTTGCACTTCGTTATATTTTTCAGGCCATAAAGTAATTAATTTGTAAGGAATTAATTTTTTAATTTTCGGAACGATTTCTTGGATTTGAGCATCGGTTAAATTTTTTGAATCTTTAACACCTAGTTGTTGTAATTCTTTATTAAGATTTTCTGGAACAAAAGCACATGCAACAGTTAATGGACCAAAATAACTTCCCGTTCCAACTTCATCACTACCAATGACACTCCAATTTGAAAAGCCTTCTGGAAGTCCCTTTGTATCATAGTTTGTTTTCTTCGTACTTGTTAAAGCTGTTAAATCATGTTTTTGGATAAATTCATCTACAGCTGTTCCTTGTAAAACAACTTTACCGGATTTGTAAGCTGTAACTGATAAAGAAGGAAGTTTTAATTGATAATGTGCATGAGGGGTGATTTGATGGATAGCCTCGTGATAAATTTCCCCTAAGTGTTGAATGGTTTGTTCGTCTAATAATAATACTGATGTTGCCATAATAACCTCCGAGTAATAAAAAGAGACTGAAATTCAGTCTCTTTTAAAAATTAATGTACCATTTTGATGACGCAACATGTTTGATGACGTTGTGTCTTTTTTGGACATACTCCTATGTCATGATGTAAGTTTTCGCAGACATGTTCAATAATATCTGCATTAATATTTTGATGTAAGATGACACCGTATTGTTGATTTAAATTGTCAAAAATAACAAGCGATGGATTCATTTCTACCATCATTTCTTGAGCAATTTGTTGATCTTTTTCATACTCTTGATGAACGAGTTTACTCGCTTTATCTTCGTAAAACATCTTTTCATCCAGTCCAATAATTTGAATAATTTCCTGTAACAATTCAGGAGTATATTCCTTATGAAGAAGATGTAGTTGTGTTTGCAATTCCATTAAAAAGGCTCTACCTAATTTTTTTCCCTGTAGTAGAGCTGCCTTATAGGATAGCGAAGCGTCATAGATTTTTGTATAGATTTCGTTTCGTAAGTCAATATTTTTAACATTTAATTGATTATTCTTCATATACTGAGTAACCGATTTGAAATTATGAAAAGGAAGGAAATGGACATGTACTTTATGAGGAGTCCGTTTAATAAATTTCATAACTTCTTGTTCGCATTTATAACATTGTTTCCCAAGTGGATTAATGAAAAGATAACAATCAAAA
Source organism: uncultured Granulicatella sp. (assembly GCA_937891475.1). Next base: position 6,473 of record CALATC010000203.1, read on the forward strand.
ATTCTCTCAGTTGAAGAAGTGGGATGAATACGACTCAGTTCACTATTCTCATTAGTCTTCACCTCGAACTAAATCTCCTTTCTTTATACTGTAATCTTATTGTAACAGAATTTTGAAAAAAATATGAATAAAAAGCCTTGAATTTTCTAATTTTTTTCACTCGCACGTAAAGCACGTCTAATTTTACTGATAGGTTTAAGTGGTTCAATTCCATGACGATTCAAGATTTCTAAAAAGATTTCTCTTCCTTTTTCTAAATCTTCGACTTCCATTTCAATTTCATAGTCGGTCTGACCTGAGTAATGACTTTTATCTAGAACAAGTAAACAGCCAGGGCTTAATTTCCCTTCTAATCGATGAGTTGTTAGAGTAGCTGTAGGTGAGATATTCGATAAATGAATTCCTTGTTCTTCCAGTGCTAACTTAATGCTAGTAGGAAGCAAGAAAATATCTTCTTCAATCCACCATTGTAATTGTTCTGCTGGTAATTCTTCTGTAATTTCAATGACTTCGCAGTCTGATTGAGGGATTTTTAATGTAATTTCTCCAGTTGATTGTCCTTCAATAAGACGAATTCGAAGTGCAGAATGATTGTTTTCTAATTGTTGATGACAATCATAATATTGATTCGTTTGTGTAATCTCTTTCGTGAAAATAGATTTAAATTCTTCTTTTAAAGCGTCATATTGTTCTCTTGTTAGAAGATTTTTATATTCTTTTTCTAAATGTGCCATGTTTCTACCTCTTTCTATCACAAAGCTTTTTTTACTTTATCTTAATTTAAAGTGAATTACAAATAATAACCATTGAAGAGTTTAAGATTATCAAAATTCTTTTAGACTCAGTAAAAAATATGCTATGATAGTAAGGATGAGAAAAAAGTAGGTGAGTAAATG
>CALATC010000204.1 GCA_937891475.1 uncultured Granulicatella sp.
AGAAATTCTTGTTTCATATCAAGCACATGAACTTGAGGTAATGGTTGATGTTTAGCACGCTTTGTTAACCGTAATAAACGATAAACTCCCTTTTCCGCTCTTGCTCGAGATTCTAAACTTGGAGTTGCACTTCCAAGTACGACAGGGCAATGATGATATTTTCCTCTCCAAATCGCAATATCTCTCGCATGATAACGTGGAGTATCATCCTGCTTATAAGTACTCTCATGTTCTTCATCTAAAATAATAATGCCAATATTTTCTAATGGAGCAAATACTGAAGATCTTGCTCCAACAACAATGTCTGCTCGACCTTCTTTTATTTTTTGCCATTCATCATGTTTTTCTCCAGGATTCAACCCACTATGTAAAACAGCTACTCGATTCCCAAATCGTTCTTTGAATCGTTGAACCATTTGAGGGGTTAATGAAATTTCTGGAACAAGCATCATAGCGCTTTTCCCTTTTTGAATGGCTTCTCCAATCCATTGAAGATACACTTCTGTCTTTCCTGAGCCTGTCACGCCTTGCAATAAGTAAACATGAGAGGTTTCATCACTCTCTTCTTCTAACACTTGTTGAAAGACTTGTTTTTGCTCATCATTTAATTCAAATGGTTTAGAGTGGATAATTTTTCTTCCTGCGTAAGGGTCTCTATCTACTGCTCTTTTTTCAAGCGTAATCCACCCTTTATCGACAGCTTTCTTCACATCTGCTTGCACAACATTAAAGCGAGTGATAAATTCAGTTTTGGCAATTTCTGTATTCTCTAAACTGGATAAACCTTCCAGAAATCTTAACTGTTTTGCCGCATTTTTTGGAACTTGCTTCATCATTTCCAAATATTCTTCAGGTAAATACGATAATACAATCCAATCTTCTGTTTTTATTTGTTTGCGGTCTTCTACTAAAGTTTTTGTTTGAACAATTCCTTTTTGTTTTAAACGTAGTAACTCTGCCAAAATTTCCTTTGGCATTTCATCCGTTACTTCTATTTCTAATTGCCCATTAAAAATTCTTTGAAAAATTTCTTCTTGCTCTTGGGGATTTTCTAATATAAATAACTTTCTTGTTGTTGTTTTTAACATCGCTGGCAACATTGTTTGATAACAGTGAATTAAAAAGGCAAATAAATGATTGGACATATATTCTCCTAATTCAATCATTTCTTTTGAGAGAACAGGTTCAAGATCCATTAATCTTTCAATTTCTTTTAATTCCCCATCAAAATCAGATGTTGGACGAATTGAAACAACAAATCCTTGCACACTTCTTCCAGCAAATGGAACAACAACTCTCATTCCCACTTCGATTTCTCCTTCGAAGATTGCAGGAATTCTATAATCAAATGGTCGATTCACTTGTTTTACTGGTACATCTACAATTACTTGTGCAAACATGATTTCACCTCTCTTTAGAGGTATACTTACCCCAATTTACATCATAAGAATAGTGTATCATCTTTTTCAAAAAATAGAAAACCATTTATTCAGTCTTAAATTTTATTTATAAAAATAAAAACCTTGAAGGGATTTCTCCACTTCAAGGTTTCTTCATCATTAAACTTCTTCAGGAATACTATCTTCACGAATTCCTAATTCACCAGCGATAACTTCTTCTAACGCACGGCCAACATTTTTATCTGATTGATAGTCTTCTAATTTTTGTGGTTCATGATGGTGTAATTCATGAGCTCTTTTACTTGATAAAATTACTAAAGAATATTTTGAATCAATTTTGTTCAATAATTTATCAATTGAAGGATATAACATCATAATAGATTACCTCTTTCTACTCTTCATCCAGTATTTCTTCTAACTCTTCTATAGTATCTAAATTTCTAATGATTCGCAAGTGCTCCGTTTGAATAATTGCTTCGATTTTTTGAACTGCATTATCTACTGTATCGTTCACTACAGAGTAATCATAATACTTCATCAACTCTAATTCTTCACGAGCTGTTTTCATACGCTTCGCAATTACTTCATCAGAATCTGTTCCTCGATTAACAATACGGCTTTCTAATTCATTTAAATCAGGTGGCGTTAAGAAAATAAACACTCCCTCTGGCATTAATTCACGAACTTGAATAGCACCTTGTACATCAATTTCTAAAAACACATCTTTCCCTGTTGCTAATGTATTTTCTACATATTCTAGTGGAGTGCCATAATAATTCCCAACATATTCAGCATATTCCAATAATTGTTTATTTTGAATCATTTGTTCAAATTCTTCTCTTGTCTTGAAGAAATAATCGACTCCATCTGTTTCACCTGTTCGTGGTTTGCGAGTTGTGGCTGAAATTGAGTAAACAAATTTTTGTTCCCCTTTTGAAAAAATTGCAGCTCTAACTGTTCCTTTCCCTACGCCTGATGGTCCAGATAAAACGATTAACAATCCTCTTTTTGTCATAATCGTCTCAAAACTCCATTCTTTTTAAAGCTTTCTACTATCTTATCATAAACTTAAGTCGAACAACAAGCCAAAGCAGAAAAAATATCACTTCCTCAACAAATTATAATCTTCTCCTCATTTTTATTTGTGCTTTTTCTTAAACAATCCGGAAAAATATTGCGATGCACCGCACATAAAATATTGACTTTTTTCTAAAAACTCCATATGATAAAGATAAGGTTGAAAAGGTTTACATTTTCAGTGCGAAAGGGGAAATCATTTATGAAGAAGAAATCGAAAAAACTAAAATTTATTTTTCCTGTTATTGTTGTACTCGTAATATTAGCACTTTTCTTAACACCAAAGTTACTTGACTCGCTCCCTAAGAATTTTTCTATTTCATCAGACTCTAATTTTTATATAGTCGGATACCACAACATTGAAGGATATCAACTGGACGGTTCTAATTTCAAAAAAGTTTCTGATGAAAAAATAGACATTGTTAAAGGACAAATCAATCCGACCGTTAAACGTGCAGAATTATCCAATCGTTATTTAGTGTTTTCTGAGGAAGGAAAACCTCACGGTGTCATTGGAAGAGTTACATCTGTTGATTTTAAAGCAGGGGAAATCAAACACCATAAAACAGATGACTATGCTTATACATCTTCCGGCTCAAATTCTGATTACTATTTCACTTCCGCTTCAAATTATTTAGCAACTTTTGATTCAACATTAAAAAAAGTAGATAAATATATTTTTGAAGAACCGGTTATTCTTTCAGACTTTTCAAACGAAGGGAATCATCTTTATTTTTTAGGAACAGATGTCAAAGGTGATTCAAATCATCAGGCTCTAAATAATTTATATCATTTTTCACTTCATGACAGCAAATTACAGTTGAATTATAAAGAACCGTTATACGAGCAACCAGAAGTCACTTATTACTTTAACAATAGCTTGGTAAGAGGAAATCACTTATACGCAACTTCAAGTGGTTATCATAAAGACTCTACGAAAGAAAAAATAGTTCTAGGACAAATGTTCCACTATGATATGGATTCAGGAACAAAAGAGTTCATTGATTTACCTGAAATTGCTCCTACCAATCTATATGAACTAAAAGGTGATTTAGTAGCCATTGAACATTCAACAGTATATTCTAAAAAAATTGGATTCAGCCTTTTTCATTTAACAAATCACTCCTCACAATTCATCGATTTATCTGAATTTGGGTTTGATGTTAATAAGGATTCTTTAAAAGATATGAAACAAATAGATGACGACACTTTATTAGTTTTAGTAGGGAATAAGATTCTAAACTATCAAATTAGTACAAATACCGTCCTATCTCAAAAAGAAGTTGACCCTTATTCATTTCATATTTGGGTAAAATAACAATAACAAAAACGAGCATCTCCATTTCAAGATGCTCGTTTTTTGTTTCTTCATTATGATTTTTGACCCATATCTTTTACTTTCATAATACGAGTAATACTTGCACGTTCTTGTTCTTCTAACTTCATTTCAATGTAGTAAATCGTCTCTTCTAATTGAGGAATCATACGATATTCTAAGGCATTTACTCTTCGACGTGTTTTTTCAATTTCATCAGCTAATAACTGACAAGTTTTTTCAATTTCTGTTAACGATAATAAATCAGGTAACACTGCAGAAATTTCTTCAATCGAATGGTCAATCTCACTATTCGAGTTTAAATAGCCATATTTAAAATCACTCTCTTGATTTTGTTCTACTACTGTAAAATTCATTTCTGGAACAGAAACACTCATAATATTTTTTTCTTGTAAATTCAATGTGACACTTTGTGGTGGAATTGCCACTAGTTCTTCAATAAAAGCTTCTTCTAAGGTTGCTTTTGCTAAAACAAAACTTTTCATTCCTGCTGTTAAACGTTTTTCAACTTGATCACGTAATTCATTATTTTTACGAATCAACTCAATGAATTGTCTCATTAATTCATCTTGCTTATCTTTTAATAATTTATGACCACGAACAGAAACGGTTAATCGCTGTTTTAATTTAGACAATTCCATTCTTGTTGGTTTTACATTTAATCTCACCATTTAGGAATCACTCCCCTTTAGGTAAAAATTCATCAAGCATTTCATCCTTGATACGTTTTAATTCCGTACGAGGTAAAATTGATAGTAATTCCCAACCTAAATCTAATGTTTCTTGAATGGTACGATTCGTTTGGAATCCTTGGCTGATGTATTCTTTTTCGAATCGATCTGTAAATTCAACATATAATTTATCTGTTTTTGATAAAGCAGATTCCCCTAATACGACTGCTAATTCTTTTGCTTGTTTTCCTGTTGCATAGGCAGCAAATAATTGGTTCATTGTTGAAGCATGGTCTTTACGAGTTTTTCCTTCACCTGAACCTTTATCTTTCAAACGAGAAAGAGATGGCAATACATTAATTGGAGGTTGAATTCCTTGTTTATCTAATGCACGATCCAAAATAATTTGACCTTCGGTAATATACCCTGTTAAGTCTGGAATTGGATGTGTAATATCATCTTCAGGCATTGATAAAATTGGAATTTGAGTTACAGATCCTTTACGTCCTACTAGACGTCCAGCACGTTCATACAATGTCGATAAGTTTGTATACAAGTAACCTGGATATCCACGGCGACCTGGAACCTCACGACGAGCTGCTGAAATTTCACGTAATGCTTCACAGTAGTTTGTCATATCTGTCATAATTACTAAAACGTGCATATCTTTTTCATATGCTAAATATTCAGCTGTTGTTAAGGCTATTTTAGGAGTCGCAATTCTTTCAATCGCTGGGTCATTCGCTAAGTTAATAAACATTACAGAACGATCAATCGCTCCTGTTTTACGGAAATCTTCCATAAAGTATTCTGCTTCGTCAAAGGTAATTCCCATCGCAGCAAATACTACCGCAAATTTTTCGTCACTATTTAACACAGTAGCTTGACGAGCAATTTGAGCTGCTAATTCTTTATGAGGTAAACCTGAACCAGAGAATACTGGTAATTTTTGTCCACGAACTAATGTATTTAAATGGTCGATTGCTGAAATCCCTGTTTGAATAAATTCATCCGGATAGTCACGAGAAACTGGGTTAATCGCTTGTCCATTCACATCTAAAGATGCTTCCGGTAATAATTCAGGACCACCATCAATAACATTTCCCATTCCATCGAAAATACGACCAACCATATCTTCTGATACATTTAAGGATAAAGGTTTTCCTTTAAAACGTACTTTTGAATCACGAATGTTAATACCGCTAGGTCCTTCAAAAATTTGCACCATCGCTTTATCTTCATGAACTTCTAGTACTTGTCCATGACGAGTTTCTCCATTTTGTAATTGGATTTCTACTAACTCATCAAATTTAACGCCTTCTACTTGTTCAACCATCATTAGAGGGCCGACAACTTCACTAATCGTACGATATTCTTTAAGCATTTGTCATTCCTCCTTTTTGAATAGTTGCTTTAACATCTTCTTGAATTTGTTCTTTAATCGCTGTAAATTGTTCCATTTGACTTTCTGGAATATATTTTGAACGAGCAATACGGTCACGAATTTCTTCTGTACCATCCATAATTTCTGCATAGTAAGCACCAACGCTCATCGCATGTCTTGCTTGTTCTTCAAATGTTAAAATTAAATCTAACATACGATATTGTTTTTCACGAGAAGTGAATGTATCCACTTCGTCAAACGCATTTTGTTGTAAGTAATCTTCACGAATAGATTTCGCAATTGTCATTGTTAAGCGGTCTTTTTCAGATAATGACTCTAAACCAACTAAACGTACAATTTCTTCTAAGCTTGCTTCTTCTTGTAATGTTTGCATTGCATGTTGAACCATAGATGACCAATTTTCATGAATGTGTTCATCCATATATTTTCCAACTTCTTGATTGTATAAAGAATAAGAAGTTAACCAGTTCATAGATGGGAAGTGACGTTTTTGCGCCAATGTTGCATCTAATC
>CALATC010000205.1 GCA_937891475.1 uncultured Granulicatella sp.
ATCAATAATCCCTTTAATAGAATAAGCAAAAGCAATATTAATTAAAGGAACAAGTATATTAAAAATCATGAAAGCATAGAAAGCCTTCTGATGGTTCTTTATTAATTGTTTCATTCTTAATCTGCCTCATAATTCTTGATTTTTACTTAAAAAATGTGACATAAAATATTCTTCTAAGTCAATATTTTCTTGTATCAGATCTTTCATATAAACCTGTTCAATCATTGTTCCATTTTTGATAACACCAATCTTATCTGCAATCTGAGAAATTTCCGATAAAATATGACTTGATATTAATATTGTAATTCCATATTCTTTTGAAAGTGACAGTAAAAGATTTCGAATCTCTTGAATTCCTACTGGATCCAAACCATTAATTGGTTCATCTAAAATTAATAATCTGTGTTTCGTTAAAAAAGCACGAGCTAAACCTAGCCTTTGTCTCATTCCCAACGAAAATTCTTTTACTTTTTTTGTCGTATTTTTTAATCCGACCATTTTTAAGGCACTTATTATGTCTAATTCGGTAATATTCTTTCCCATGTATTGAGCGTGAATTTCTAAAATTTCTTTTGCAGTACGGTCTTGATAAAATATTGGTGTTTCAATAATACTACCAACCTGACTTAAAATTTCCTCTCTACATTCTTGTAAATTTTTCCCGAAAATTTCAATACTACCTGACGTAATCGTTAATAAAGATAACATGCATTTCATTAACGTTGTCTTTCCAGCACCATTAGGTCCTAAAAAACCATAGATTTCTCCTTCAGCAATTTGAAGGTTAATATCACTCAAAATTTCTTCCTTATCTATTGTTTTAAAAAGTTCTTTTATTTCAACAATATTTTCCATTTCTATCCCTCTCTTTCAATATACGGTTTCAAAGTGAGTCATTTTCCCTCAGTTATATAAATTACAAAGGTTCCCTTTTTATTCATTCTTTTATTTGAGAAAAATCCTCTCACTTGAATAAACTCAGCTATACTACTCGATATTAATATCTTTTTTTGAAATCATATAAATTGAAAATGAAATAATCATTAAACTTATAAAACTAGCAAATACTAAAAAAAATACGTTATCAACAAAATTATTCATTAAACTTCCAGGAGTTACATTAGAAAGTAGTGCTGCTAAACCAAGACCTGAAAGCATTGTTATAGGAGTTGAATACTTAATCATTCCTAAAACAAAAGGGATTAAACCGATTAATACTGTTCCAAACGTAATTCCGACTAAATTAATCAAATGATTCGTTAATGGAATATAATTTTCCCCTGTTAAAAATGCCATTAATTTAATAAATAATTGAATAACAATATGTGCAGTAAAATGAGTAATAAATGATAGTAGGACTACTGATAACATTTTCCCCCATAGTAATTTCATTTTCGAAATAGGATAAACAAACAACTGAAGAATTGTTCTTCGTTTAAATTCATCAATAATAATACTAGACAATAAATAAGATTCAAAAATTAAAAACGCTGCTTTTGTAAATAAAGATGAAAACAATGACGCTGCAACTGCCCAACCTTCCCATTTACTTGTACCTCTAAAATCATTAAAACTCTGTCCAACGAATTCTACCAATTTATTATCCGTACCTAACCCCATAATTATAATTCCTGTAATACCTGATACTATAAATATGGTAATCAACCAAGCTAAAAATAATTTAACTTTTGAAACTTTATTTAATTCAATTTTTATAAGCGACAACATAAATTTTTTCCTCCAAAAATTAAACTTTGTTTACATTATTCTAAAACTATTTTACATACTTTCGGTATGTTAAGTAGTAAAAAATAAACATACTAAAGGTATGTGTAGTAGTTTTTTAATACCACACATAGAGTATGGTATTTTAAAAAAATTTATACATAAAACTTATTTACTGCTTTTTAAGTGATCAAATAATTTGAAAATTATTTCCATCATTTCATCAGTAATCAACTGTACTCCCAGGCCTTCAAAAGTTAGTTTAATGAAATTCATTTTACGCTTTAATTCCTCTACTGTATAAATAGAAATTTGGAACCCAATCCAAATATTCAAAGTTAAAACAATCAAATCAGCTAGCTCTTCAGGATATTCTGTTTTAATTGATTTATCTTTAACACCTTCAAAAACCTTTTCTCTAATACCTGGTAAAAAATCAGAAAATAGATTTAAATACTGTTCTCCTAACAAACGTGGACTTCTTAACATAATTGAAGCTGAGTATACGAGTCTTTGTTGTTCAAAATTAGAAAAAGAATCCATTAAAGAATTTTGTATTTTTTCTAATCCTGTTTCTCCTCTCCAATTATAATTTAAAATTTGTTGATTATTTTCACTAATAATTGATTGCAATATTTCATTTTTTGACTCAAAATGATGATAAATAACACCTTTTGTTAATCCACCTAATCCATCGATGATATCTTGTATTGATGTATTATCAAATCCTTTTTCTAGAAATAATTCTTTAGAAACTTCTAATATTTTTCTTCTTGTTTCTTCCGGCTTTCTATTTCTCGCCATTATAACACCTCCTTTTTCATACCGGTAGTATGTATCTTGGATTATAATGAACCAACTTTACGTTGTCAAGCACACTGTTATTTTCTTTAAATTAAAGAATCAATTTTTAATGTCAGTTTAAATAACTCTTCCAAAATATTTTTTTATCTAACTTTTAGAACTAAGTACAAAAATGACCAAAAAAGTTAGACCTAAAACCTAACTTTTTTGGTCACTATAATTCTAAACGCACTCCCATAAATACACGTCCAAAAAGTAAGACTTTCTATAGTAGTACCAGTGATAAAAACTACCACTGCAGATTTTATCACTAGAAAAGTTGAAACCCTAGGCTCAATTCTTAGCCATGAAACCGAAGGTTTGCTAGCGTCGCATACTACTATAACAGAAAGTCTATATTCTAAACGAACTCCCATAAATACACGTCCCCAAGTTAGACTTTCCATAGTAGTACCAGTGATAAAAGCTGCACCGCAGATTTTATCACAAGAAAAATTGAGACCTAGGCTCAATTTTTAGCAATGAGACTCGCTTTTGCGAGGCTGCTTGCGTCTTCTACTACTATGACAGAAAGTCTATACAAAATTTATAAAGAGTCGTCGATTAAAAATCCCAACTTTCTCAAAGCCTTCTCAATTTCATCTAAATCTTGCTTCGTATCAGCTTCCACTAAATGATAATGAACCCCATCCGTTAACTCAGACAAAGGACGAAACTCCGTTTCCTCTACTTGCTTCATAAAATGAACAATATCTCTTCGACAAGTCATTTTCAACAACGTTTGAATTTCCCCATATACCGGATGATCCACTAAAACCGTTTTGACCTTACCACCATTATCCACAATAGCAAGTAATTCATCTTCAATATCATCAATCGTATGTTTCACCTTAAACAAACGATGCATTTGTTGTGGTTGCTTAGAAGCAGAATGAATATAGCCTCGATTCGTCGAGATAATATCTTCCCCATCTGCACGTAAAATGGCAATATCCTGAACAATAATTTGTCTTGTCACATGAAAATGGTCCGCTAATTGCTGTCCGTTAATCGCTGATGAAGATTCTTTTAATAAACTCAATAATTGCTTTCTACGTGTAATGGTCACTATTAACCCTCTCTCTTATGGATTTTCTTTAATGAACGATAAATACCAATCGCTACTACATAGTCTACCATACTATGAATAATCGTACCAACTCCAACTAAGACAATTAAGACATATAATAATTTTTGAAGATCTTGACCTGTCACACTATAAAATACAAAACATACAAATACTTCACCAATGGCATGAATAATTGCTAAAACAATATTAAAAATCCATGAAGATTTTTGACTTTCTAATATATTCGGGAACTTTCTCAAATAAAGAGCCCCTAATGTCCCAAATAAAATATGAGAAAATGCTCGCAACACGATAATAAATGGGAATCCTGCTAGGAAGAAACCAATGGTAGATCCTAATACAACAAATACTGTCATCCATGGAGAAAGAAACATTGCAATAAAAATAGCTACGTGACTTCCTAAAGTATATGATGCCGGTGGAATGACAATTTTGAATGGCATTATAATTGGAACAACAATCGCAATTGCTGTTAGTAAAGCTGTTAACGTTAAAAATCTATTCTTTTTCATTGAATATATCCCCTTTTTCTACTGTATATACAGTAGTGTATACCACAACTTTACAGATTTCAATGTTTTTTTATGAAAATAAGAGAATTTTTCATAAAAAATGAAAAAGACTTCCCGAAGTAGCCCACGCCCAGTTACGTTCACTTTGCTACTTCAGAGAAGTCTTGCTTTTATACGTTCACTCATAAACACACATCCATATAAATAGACTTCTCGCGGTAGCTCGAGTGATAAAAACTGCTACTGCAGATTTTATCACTGGAAAAATTGAGACCTTAGGCTCAATTTTTAGCAATGAGACTCGCTTTTACGAGGCTGCTTACGTCCTAGCTACTTTCAGAGAAGTCTAATTTATACCTTTTACAATTACATCATACCCATTCCTGGATCCATTCCAGGTATTGCAAGTGCAGCTGGAATTGGTTTATCTGCTACAACTGCTTCTGTTGTTAATAATAAAGCAGATACAGAGGCTGCATTTTGTAAAGCAGAACGAGTTACTTTAGTAGGATCTACAATCCCTGCTTCAATCATATTCACCCATTCATCACTTGCTGCATTATATCCAATTCCTAACTCTTGAGCTTTCAAATGAGCCACAATTACTGAACCTTCTAATCCTGCATTTGTTGCAATTTGACGAAGTGGCTCTTCTAATGAACGAGAAACAATTTTTGCCCCTGTTGCTTCGTCCCCTTCTAATTCTAATGCATCTACTGTTTTTTGAACATTCACTAGTGCAGTTCCACCACCAGAAACGATTCCTTCTTCAACAGCAGCACGTGTTGCATTTAAGGCATCTTCAATACGTAATTTTTTCTCTTTTAATTCTGTTTCAGTTGCAGCACCTACTTTAATAACAGCTACTCCACCTGATAATTTTGCTAAACGTTCTTGTAATTTTTCACGATCAAAATCACTTGTTGTATCTTGTGCTTGAGAACGAATTAAAGCTACACGATTTGAAATTAATTCTTTTGAACCTGCTCCTTCAACAATAGTTGTATTGTCTTTAGAAACGACTACTTTACCAGCTGTACCTAATTGTGCTAAAGTAGCATCTTTTAATTCTAATCCTAAATCTTCTGTAATAACTTGAGCACCTGTTAATACAGCAATATCTTCTAACATCGCTTTACGACGGTCACCAAATCCTGGGGCTTTAACAGCAACTACATTAAATGTTCCACGTAATTTATTTAAAACTAATGTTGGTAATGCTTCTCCATCTACGTCATCAGCAATAATTAATAATGCACGACCTTGTTGCACAATTTGTTCTAATAATGGAATAATTTCTTGAATATTAGAAACTTTTTTATCTGTAATTAAAATAAATGGATTATCTAAATGAGCAACCATTTTATCGTTATCAGTTACCATATATTGAGATAAGTATCCACGATCAAATTGCATACCTTCTACAACATCTAATTCTGTTTCAATCCCTTTAGATTCTTCAATTGTAATAACGCCATCATTTCCTACTTTTTCCATTGCTTCTGCAATTAAACTACCGACTTCTTGAGAACCAGAAGAAATAGCTGCTACTTGAGCAATTGCTTCTTTTGATTCTACCGGACGAGAAATTTTGTGTAATTCTTCTACAGCAGCACGTGTTGCTAATTCAATCCCACGACGAATACCTACTGGATTTGCTCCTGCTGTAACATTTTTTAAGCCTTCACGAACAATTGCTTGCGTTAAAACTGTTGCAGTTGTTGTTCCGTCTCCAGCAATATCATTTGTTTTAGAAGCTACTTCTGCTACTAATTTAGCTCCCATATTTTCAAAATGATCTTCTAATTCAATTTCTTTTGCAATTGTTACCCCATCATTTGTAATTAATGGTGAACCAAATGCTTTTTCTAATACAACATTACGACCTTTAGGTCCTAAAGTTACTTTTACAGTATTTGCTAAAATATCTACTCCACGTAGCATCGATGCTCTTGCATCTTCCGAAAACTTAATATCTTTTACCATTTTTCAGTTCCTCGCTTTCTTATTGTACAATTGCAATAATATCTTGTTCTTTTACAATAATGTATTCTTGACCATCTAACTTAACTTCAGTTCCTGTATATTTTTCAAAAACTACACGGTCTCCTACTTGAACTTGACGATCTTTTTCTTCGGTAAATTCACTAACAGCTAACACTGTCGCAAATTGTAATTTTTCTTGTGCTGCAGTTGGTAAAAATAACCCTCCTGCTGTTTTTTCTTCTTGTTCTACCATTTGAATGACAACACGATCTTTTAACGGTTTTAACATATTCATACCTCCTTGATTTTTTAGCACTCATTCTTCTTAAGTGCTAACTACAATACTATAGTACTCATTTGGTCAAAAAAAATCAAGAAAAATTACTTGAAAAATATGGTATAATCTTGTAAGATTTTTTTAAAGAATAATGATGGGGAGGGCTTTTTAATGATTAGTAAACGTCAATTTTTTGTACATTTTATTTTAGAAATTTTAATTGCTAGTTTCTTTATTTTTTTAGCAGTACTACTTCTTCCCATTCGTGGTTGGGAATTTTCAACAATTTTTTGTTGCGTTTTTGCCACATTTAGTATTTCAAATGCTATTCGAATGTTAAATTCTTATCTCGCCATGAGAAAATTAATCAATGAAACCGCAGATTTAATTGAAAAGAATTTTACATTTATGGAAACAGAAGATGAAGATTCTGATTCTCCAAAAGAATAAGAGAGGTTATCCAATTGAATAAAAGAATCTTAATCTATTCTCTAGGAACTACTTTTATCCTTACAATTCTCGTTTTGCTTTATGGAAGCTTCACGAATAAATCTATGTTAGACTTTGTTTATATTGGAAATACTTTAACACTATTGAGTTTCCCTTTTTTAATCATAGGCTTAACTCTATTAGTTATTCAATCTGGAAACTTTGACTTTTTCCTTTATAGTTTTCGTTCAAAGAAAAAAGAGTATATTCCACAAAAGAAAAAATCGTATCAGTCTATCATTCAATTTTGTTTATGGACTTTTGCATTGTTATGGATTATTTCAATTCTATTAACATTCCCAACAATTTTTAATTAATCAACGAAAAAAGTGACGTCTGCCACAACAGCACGTCACTTTTTTGTACTCTCTTAGAAAAGACTTTGCATCCGAAACAGCAAAATCAATCTCTCAAACGCTCTCTCATAAACATCCGTTCAAACAGAAAAGACTTTGCATAGTAATACTAGTGATATAATCAGCAGTGGCTGATTATATCACACAAAAAATTGAGACCAAGGCTCAATTTTTAGGCATGAAACAGCAAAGCTGTTTGCTGCCGTCGTCTATTACTATAAAGCAAAGTCTATTTCTCGTTCTCCTCAAAATAGTCAACCAAATCTTTCACTACGCCACTTCGAACAATCGTATCAATTTGCTTCAACGCAAAATAAACACTACTTGCACTAGAAGAACCATGAGCCTTCACTACAGGAGCCTTCAATCCAAATAATACTGCGCCCCCAAATTGAGAATAATCTAAAGTATTTTTCAATGAACGGAAAGTATTCTTCAATAATAAAGCCCCTATTTTTCCGGTAATCCCTTGATTTAAAATATTTTCCTTTAATAAACTCATCATTGTTAAAGCTGTACCTTCAATCGTTTTTAAAACTGCATTTCCCGTAAAACCATCAGTTACAACAACATCCGCAATTCCATTTAAAATTTCTCTTGCTTCAACATTTCCAACAAAATTAATCGATGAATTTTCTTGAAGAAGTGGATACACACTTTTTACTAAATCATTTCCTTTACCTTCTTCAGTTCCATTATTTAATAAACCAACTGTTGGATTGTCAATCTTTAATACATATTTTGCATAGTACGAACCTAATACTGCAAATTGTTCTAAATTTTGTACTTTACATTGAGCATTTGCACCAACATCCATTAAAATAAATTGACGATTTTCTTTTCCAACAACTGGTAAAACTGGCATTAATCCTGGACGATCAATTCCTTTAATACGACCAACAATTAATAAACCACTCGCTAGTAATCCACCAGTATTTCCTGCTGAAAATAGCGCATCTGCTTCGCCATCTTTCACTGCTTGAGCTGCAACTACCATAGAAGCATCTTTTTTACGACGAACAGCCTTAACCGGTTCATCTTCACTTGTTACTTTCTCACTACAATGAATAATTCTAATATTTGGCAGAGTTTCTGTCATCACTGCTTGAATACTATCTTGATCTCCATATAATTGAAATTCATTTTCTGGATATTCTTTTGCTGCTTGAATAGCACCTGCTACAATTTCTTTAGGAGCGTGGTCTCCACCCATTGCATCAATAGCAATTTTAACCATTTAAAACTTCCTCCGTTTCACGACTTGTTTGTTCGATAAATTCTTGTATTTCTTTATAAGCTAAACTGTCCTCTTCTTCGATAACAAATGTAATAGCATCTTCTCTTGCTTGTTCTAGTATATCATAATCTTGTACAATGTCAGCCACTTTAAACTCTGGAATTCCAGATTGACGAAGTCCAAAAACATCTCCAGACCCACGTAATTCTAAGTCTTTCTGACTCAAATAAAATCCATCTGTTGATTCACACATAATTTGCATTCTTTGTTTTCCTTGCTCTGTTTTAGGTGATGCAATTAAAATACATGTCGATGCATGTTCTCCACGTCCTACGCGTCCTCTTAATTGATGTAATTGAGCTAATCCAAATCGATCTGCATCTAATATGACCATTACAGTGGCATTTGCTACGTCTACACCTACTTCAATAACAGTTGTAGAAACTAGTACTTGTACTTCATTTTTTTGGAAGGCATTCATGACACTTTCTTTTTCATCACTTTTTAAACGTCCATGTAATAAACCTACTGACAAACGATTTTCAAATCGTTTAGAAATCATTTCATAAATTTCTGTAGCATTTTGGACATCTAAATTTTCACTTTCTTCAATTAATGGAGAAATGACATAAGCTTGTCTTCCTGATTGGACTTGTTTTTCGATATAATCATATACTTTTTCCAACTCTTGTTCTTTAACCCAAAATGTTTTAATTGGCTGTCTTCCTTTAGGAGCTTCTTTTAAGATGGATGTATCCATTTCTCCAAAAGTCGTAATGGCTAATGTTCTTGGAATTGGGGTTGCTGTCATTTGCAGCACATTTACTCCTGTTCCTTTTTGTGCTAATTGCGCTCTTTGTTTTACTCCAAAGCGATGCTGTTCATCAATGACAATGAAAGCTAAATCGTGATAAATGACATCTTCCTGGAATAAAGCATGAGTCCCCACTAAAAGTTGAAGTTCTCCCTTTTCTAATTGCTCTAATAATTGCCGTCTTTCTTTAAGAGTTGTTGTTCCAGTAAGTTTTCCAACTTTGAGTTCTGTTTCTTTTGTTAAAGCACAAATGGTTTCGTAATGTTGATCTGCTAATAATTCTGTCGGAACCATTAAACAAGCCTGCTTTCCTGTTAAAGCAGTCGCTACCATTGCAATTGTAGCAACAACCGTTTTTCCACTTCCAACATCCCCTTGTAATAAGCGACTCATTTCATAAGGCGCTCTTAAGTCATAGCAAATTTCATTGACTACTTTCTTTTGCCCTTCTGTTAATGTAAAAGGTAAAGTTTGAATAAATGCCTTTAATGCTGCATTTTTATATAAAATACTTTGTCCTTTTTGAGAATGATGTCTCTTCTTTTTTAAGCTCTGTAGTTTTAGTTGGTAACAAAATAATTCTTGATACACTAATTGCTGTCTAGATTGTTTTGAATGACGTTCATCTTTTGGAAAATGCATTCCCTCCACTGCTTCTGGATACGATAATAATTGTCTTTTTTTCTGTATGGAAGAAGGCAATGGATTTGGAATATTTTCTTTATACAACGGTAAAGCTGTTTGAATCAATTTCAACAATGTACTTTGTCGAATGGATTTATTCGTTCGATATACCGCTTCAAAATTGGACGTTTCTTCCATATCTTCTTTCGTAGAAATAATTTTCATTCCCATTAAAGTAGATCGTTTGGCATCCCATTTTCCAAAAATAATACATTCTTGATGTTGAATTAACTTATTTTTCAAATAGGGTTGGTTAAAAAAGGAAACTTGGATAACTTGTTCACCAATCGCCATTCGACAGGATATTCGGTTTTTCTTAAATCCATAATAATGAACGACTGGTTCTGTTACAATGATTCCTGCTAATGTGACTTTTTCTTGATCCATGATAGTGGAAACATCTCTTACTTGAAGGTCTTCGTAGCGAAATGGAAAATGGGTTAGTAAGTCATAAATGGTATCAATTCCTAAGTCATGTAATGGTTCCATTCGTTTAGGTCCGACACCCGATAAAAATCTTACGGATTGAAATATTGTTTTATCCATTTCTTCACCTCCAATAGTCTTATTCTTTTATAGTTTAGAGAGGAAAAGAGATACTGTCAACTGTTGTTGTTTTTTTAATAATTTATAGACAAGAATTTTCATAGTAGCAAGATCGCCAGCAGCCTCGCGAGCGAGTCTCATGGCTAAAATTCGAGCCTAAGGTCTCGAATTTTATTTGAAACAAAGTACGAAAAAAAGACAAAAAGATACTACCT
>CALATC010000206.1 GCA_937891475.1 uncultured Granulicatella sp.
TCAATAATCTCACCCTTATCCAACACGAAAATCTTATCCGCATGCACAATCGTAGACAAACGATGCGCAATCATAACTGTCGTACGATCCTTCGACAGAACTTCCATTGCCTGCTGAATCATCCCTTCCGTTTGCGTATCCACATGAGAAGTTGCTTCATCCAACACTAAAATCGTTGGATTAAACGCTAACGCTCTCGCAAAAGAAATCAACTGACGTTCCCCAGACGAATACTCCGCCCCTTTATCTTGAATCGGAGTATTCAATCCTTCTTCAGAACGCTCTAAAATATGCTGACCCCCCACTTGAATTAACGCATTTTCCATCACTTCAGTGGTAATTGCTGGATTCTCCATTCCAATATTACTTCCTAAAGTTCCAGCAAATAAGTACGGATCTTGTAGCACAATCCCCATCTTCTCACGCACTTTACGCTGATTCGATAAAGCAATATTTTGATGGTCAATCCAAATTTCCCCATCAGTTGGGTCATAAAATCTAAATAACAAATTCATAATTGTCGATTTCCCAGAACCCGTATGCCCTACAAAAGCAACAGTTTCTCCCGCTTCAATTGTAAAGGAAATTTTTTTCAATACAGGCGTTTTTCCATCATAAGAGAACGATACATTTTTAAATTCTACTTTTCCATCTTTCATGACAAAATCAGCAGCTCCTGATTTTTCGATTGGTGTTTCCATTAATTCAATTACTCGAGCACCTGCTGCAAAAGCATGTTGCAATCCTGCAAAAATTTGTACTAAATTATCAATCGGATCATAGAGACGATTAATATAGTCCACAATTGCATAAATAAATCCAGCCGTTAATCCTAATGTTCCTCCTAAATATTTCACACTTAAATATAAAACGGCAAACATTAAAGTAACATTTCTTAGAAACCCTACCACACTCCAAGCTAAGAAAGATTCTACCTTTAATTCTTCAAGACCAATTCCTTTCCACTCTTGAACAATCTCTTCATACTCTTTATCCACTAGTTTTTCTTGTTGAAACACTTGAATAATGGACATCCCTTGAATGATTTCATTTAATTTCCCATTCATATTACTAAAGCTCTCACGAAGAGGACCCGTAAATGCTCCTGCCTTTTTACTAAATACCACTTGCCATAAAAGAATGGCTGGAATGACTAATAATAGAGCAGCTCCTAATCGAATATTAAGAGAAAAAATGACGACATAAATTCCAACAATAATGATAATACTATTTAACACATTAGCAGTTGCTGCAACAAAGAAGTTTTGACGAACAACTTCCGTATCATTCGTAATTTTTGACACAACTTTCCCTGCTGGCAATGAATCAAAATAACGAATTGGCAAATGTTGAATCTTATCAAATAATTCATCTCTTAAACGTTTTGTTAAACGATTGGACATCACACTTAAAATAAATCGTCCAAAATAAGCGGATAACGCTGAAATGAGTAATAAGCCAAAATAGACTGCAGCAAATTGAGTAATCTGCCCCCAATGAATGACTCCTGAATTTTCTGATGGAGTAATTACTAAGTCAATAAATTGCTTCGCAACAATTGGAGCATACACTCCCGAAGCTGAAGCGAGTAATAATAAAATAAGTCCAATGAAAAAGGAACGTTTTTCATAACGAATATAGCTTAATAACCAAAAAATTGTTTTTAGCATTCTTCGCTCACCTCTCCTTCTTCTAATTCTTGTTTCAAGTATTGTTCATAATACCAGCCTTTTTGTTCAAGTAACTCTTCATGAGTTCCTCTTGCCACAATCTGACCCTCTTCAAATACTAAAATGCAATCTGCATGTCGAATTGCAGATAAACGATGTGCTGTAATAATATTGGTTTGAGCAAGTCTTTCTGATTTCAGATGATCTACAATTTGTTTTTCTGTTTTAGCATCAACTGCTGATAAAGCATCATCAAGTAATAAAATTTCAGAATTTCTGAGTAATGCACGGGCAATGGATAATCGTTGTTTTTGCCCACCACTTAAAGTAATCCCTTTTTCGCCAAT
>CALATC010000207.1 GCA_937891475.1 uncultured Granulicatella sp.
GTTGAGTAGTTTTAAAAAATAATGTTCGTAAGGAATAATCTTCAAAAGGTACTTCCTTCAGTTCATAAGGAATCGATAATAAATCAAGTCCTTTATAAAAATAATTGACGGAAAGTTTATAGCAGTCTAGTTTTCTGTTGTCTGTTGGAGATAAGAAAAATTCAGCTGCTTGAAAATATCGACTAGCTCTTAAATAGGATTTCCCTTTAGAAATAGAACTGTTCAAGTTTTTTTGTGTTAATTCAGTGCCGAGTTTATACCATTCTGCATACCAGGATTCATAATTTTTTTCTTTGATTTTTTCTGTAGTCGATTGAACTTCTGCAAAATCACTTCCGCCATAGGGGCAATACCACATTAATCGTCTTGTTTCAAATTCGAATTCAAAAGTTTTAAAAAACATTGAAACACTCCTTTATAGCAATCTTATCTAGTTATGGGTATAATAATAATCAGATTAAATGTGTTAGAAAAGAAGTTACTTTGAGGTACCTATGGAAAAAGACAGATGTTTACGAGAGTTAGCGTTACCGTTACTTGGGAAATGGAGCATATTTATTGTATTAACATTAGCTGAAGAGGAAATGTATTTTGCACAATTAGAGCGTGAAATTGGAATAGTTTCAAGAAAGATGTTATCGCAAACGTTAAATGATTTGATAGAAATTCATATTGTTTATAAAAAAGGAGAATCCTCTACAGGACAAAAGACGTATTATGGATTAACTCCTTTAGGGAAGAGCTTATTGCCACATATTTATGGACTCAAAAATTGGATGATAGAGAATGAGGGATTTTTACGCAAAAAATAAAAGCACAAAATCGATGGTGCTTACCATGATTTTGTGCTTTTTAGTATTTTCAATAATTATTCATTTTCTAAACGTTCAAATGCGTCGTGAATGACTTGTTTTAAGGCAGATGCTGATAAGTCCATTTTTTCTTGTTCAGAGTCTGCTAGTGGGATTTCGATAATTTGACGAATACCATCTCGTCCAATAACGGATGGAGCGCCGATATATACATCTTCTTGTCCATATTGTCCTTCAAGATAAACAGATAGTGGGAAGATAGCTCTTTCGTTATTTAAAATTGCTTTAGTAATTCTTGCTAAAGTAGCTCCGATACCATAGTAAGTAGCACCTTTTTTCGCAATAATTTCATAAGCAGCATCTCTTACTTGGAAGAATACTTCTACTAATTTTTCTTCATCAGTATTTGGATTTTGGCGAACCCATTCATAAATTTGTAATCCACCGACATTAGCATGTGACCAAACTGGGAATTCAGTGTCCCCATGTTCTCCAAGGATATATCCGTGAACGTTACGAGCGTCAACGTCGATTAATTGTGCAATTGCTTGACGGAAACGAGCACTATCTAATGCTGTACCAGAACCAATTACTCGATTTTTTGGTAATCCAGAAAATTTCCAAGTAGCATAAGTTAAAATGTCTACAGGGTTTGATGCAACTAGGAAAATTCCATCAAATCCACTAGCCATAATAGGATCAATAATTCCTTTTAAGATTTTTAAGTTTTTATGTACTAAGTCAATACGAGTTTCGCCTGGTTTTTGAGCAGCTCCAGCTGTGATACAAATAACGTCTGCATCATGGCAGTCTTCGTAACTAGCTGCATAGATTTTTTTAGGAGAGTTAAATGCTAGAGCGTGTGATAAGTCTAAAGCATCTCCTTCTGTTTTTTCTTTTGCAATATCAATAATTCCAAGTTCTTCAGCAATTCCTTGAAGTACAAGTGCGTATGCATAACTAGAACCTACAGCACCGTCTCCGACTAAAATCACTTTGTTACTAGCTTTAATTGTTTTTTCCATTGTATTACCTCCTTATTCCTTTGTGGAATAACTATCCATAGTATAGCACGATTTGATTTGTGATACTTAATCTAAAGTTTTGAAAAAATGAACTTTTTTCAAATGTTGGTGTTTTCGTTTTCATACCCTTTCATTTGCGGTCAAACGCTAATTTTCATAATTTCAAAAAAGTAGAAAATATAAAAAATATATGTGAAGAACTTATCACAGGTACGTTGGTTTATTAATTTTTCGATTTTTGAACAGTTTGTGATATACTAGGAAGGACTCAAAAGAGAAATGGGTGTGTACGTATGAAATTAATTATTGGATTAGGAAATCCAGGTGCGAAATATAAAGGAACTCGTCATAATATTGGATTTATTACCGTTGACGAATTTGCCTATCAAGAAAATTTAGAATTTAATCAAGCATTATTTGATGCAACCTTTACTCAAACGCATATTAATGGAGAAAAAGTAATATTAATGAAGCCATTGACGTATATGAATTTATCTGGTCAAGCGGTTCGTCCATTAATGAATTATTTTAAAATTGGAATTGAAGATATTGTGGTACTGTATGATGATATGGATCTTCCAGTCGGGAAAATTCGTTTACGTCAAAAAGGTAGTGCCGGTGGACATAATGGGATTAAGAGTATCATTAGTTGTTTAGGAAGTGACCAATTTAACCGTATTAAAATTGGAGTAGGACGACCTGCTCCGGGTAGAAGTGTAGTTAATCATGTATTAGCTAATTTTGAAAAAGAAGAACAAGAAGAAATTTTAGCTTCAGTAGATAAAAGTGTAGAAGCGTTAAGAGATTGGATCAAAGGCGATAACTTTATTCAAACAATGAATCGTTATAATTAAATAAACTTGAGAAAAGGCTGAAGCGAAAGTTTCAACCTTTTTAGTGCCTATATAAAGAGAAAGGAAAAGATATGTTACCGTTAGGAATTAGTAAAAAACAGATCCATAGTTTTAAAGAATGGATAGAAAACCTTCCGATGATGCAAAGTCAGTTAGTTTTAGGATTAACTGGAGCAGCGAAGCATTTAGCTGTGGCGAATGCCTATGATAATTGGAAGGGACCATTAGTTGTTGTAACGCCAACCATGTTACAGGCGACTCAATTATATGAAGAATTAGGACAGTGGTATGAGGATCAAGTATATTTATTTACAGTAGAGGAATCTTTAGCGGCAGAATACTCCATTCACTCGCCTGAAGTCGTGAGTAATCGAATTCGAACATTGCAGTTTTTAGCAAGTGGAGAAAAAGGAATTGTAGTTGTTCCATTATCAGGAATTCAAAAGCCATTAGTACCTTTAGAAGTTTGGAAGAAGAGTACCATTGAATTAGTCGTTGGAGAAACTCAGTTAGAGGTAGAAGATTTAGTAACGAAATTAGGACGAATGGGTTATCGTAGAGAAGCCATGGTAGCTACACCGGGAGATTTCTCAGTTCGTGGAGGAATTGTTGATATTTATCCATTAGATCAAGAACATCCTATTCGTTTGGATTTTTTTGATGATGAATTAGATTCATTACGTTATTTTGATGCAGAAACACAGCGCTCACTTGAAATGGTGGAAAATATTATTCTTTTACCAGCAACAGATATTCCATTTGAATATGAGAGAGTATTTGAAGCAAAGGATAAAATTCAAAAAGCGTATGAAAAAGATATAAAGAGTAGTGAATCAGAAGAACGTACGCAATTATTAACGAATCAAATGAATCACTTATTAGCACAATTAGAGGAAGGAGAAATTCCTCCTAAAATTTCTTATTGGCTCGAATTGTTTTATAAAGAAAAAACGTCTATTTTAGATTATGTGTCAAAAAAAGGATATTTAGTAATTGATGATTATGCTCGTATTCAAGAAACACAACGTTCGCTGCATGAAGAAGCAGGATTATGGAAAGTGCATCAATTGGAATTAGGAATGATTGCTAGTTCGATTGATATGATTTTTGAAGGAAAGAAAGTGTTAAAAGATTCGACGTTACCAAGAACTTATTTCTCATTATTCCAAAAAGGATTAGGGCGATTAACGTTTGAAGCCATTCATAATATTCAAGAACGTTCAATGACACAGTTCTTCTCGCAAATGCCAATGGTAAAAGTAGAAGCAGATCGTTGGGAGAAACAAAAAGCTACGGTTATCGTAGTCGTCGATCAGTTAACAAGAGCTGCAAAAGTAGAACAAACTTTCCATGATTTTGATATTCCAGCAATTATTACAAAAGAAGTACAAGAAGGAATTCTTCAAATTATGGTAGGAACTTTTAGCCATGGATTTGAATTACCACAAGATAAGTTTGTAATCGTTACAGAAAAGGAACTATTTAATAAATTAACGAAGCGTGCTCCAAGAACTCAAAAAATTTCCAATGCGGAAAGATTGAAGAGTTATACAGAATTAGCAGTTGGAGACTATGTTGTCCATGTCAATCATGGAGTTGGTGTGTACCAAGGGATGGAAACACTAGAAATTAATGGTGTTCATCAAGATTACATGTCAATTCATTATCAAGATGGAGGGCATTTGTTTGTTCCTGTTCATCAAATTAAATTAGTTCAAAAATATGTTTCTTCGGATGCAAAAGTTCCTAAATTAAATAAATTAGGAAGTAGTGAATGGGCAAAAACAAAACGCAAAGTTGAAACTAAAATAGAAGATATTGCGGATGAATTAATCGAATTATATGCCAAGCGTGATGCAGAAAAAGGATATGCCTTCAGCAAGGATACCGTAGAGCAAAAAGAATTTGAAGATGCTTTCCCTTATTCAGAAACTCAAGACCAATTAAGAAGTATTGAGGAAATAAAAGCAGATATGCAAAAAGATAAACCAATGGATCGTTTACTTGTTGGAGACGTTGGTTATGGGAAAACAGAAGTAGCGATGCGTGCAGTTTTCAAAGCGTTAATGGACGGAAAACAAGCAGCAGTATTAGTACCAACAACAATTTTAGCGGAACAACATTATGAAAATTTTGTTCAAAGATTTGCAGATTATCCGTTCAAAATAGGATTGTTAAGTCGTTTTAGAACGAAGAAAGAACAACAAGAAACGATTGAAGGATTGCAAAAAGGACAAGTGGATGTCGTGATTGGAACGCATCGTGTTTTATCAAAAGATGTGAATTTCTTAGATTTAGGGTTATTAGTCGTCGATGAAGAACAACGATTTGG
>CALATC010000208.1 GCA_937891475.1 uncultured Granulicatella sp.
CACAAGTAATGGTAATTTGATAGAAGTCTTTCACAATTTGTTGTCCTAATTGAACACTTGCTAAGCTTTCTGGAGAATTTCCGCTACGTGCAAATGAAACTAAAATGGTAGGAATGTCTGCTTTGAAATAATCTAGAGGATTACTCACTAAATTAGTTGTTCCTACAGATTGGAATTCAAAACGATCTTCACTGCCATGACGTTTTAAATAAGGTAAGATCGTATCTCCTACATATTGAGATGTACCAGCACCAGTGAAAATGACACGATAACGTTTATGTGGTAATGCTGCTAGAAATGCTTGAATACGATCTAAGTTTTCTACATAATAATCAAATGCTTCCTGCCATAATTCTGGTTGTTGGCGAATCTCACGAGTTGTGATTTCCGCAGTTAGTGCTTCTAGTTGTTCTTTTGAAAATTGAAACATTTTAAAACCTCCCATGTTTGATTGTTTAATGTGTATTTCTATGATAACGAACTTTATAAAAGAATTGGTCACTTCTAGCAACGCTTAATGTAAATTCAATCACATGATTTTCTCTATTGACACTTGTTCTTTTTAAACGTAAGCAAGCAGCGTGCATCGGGACTTCTAATATAGGTGCTTCATCCTTTGTTAAAATACTTGCCGAAAATTCTTCATCTGCATAATTGATTTTTTGTTGAAAATCATCTGAGAAAACTTCATACAAGGAACGATTTTCTAATTGTTCCTGTGTGAGATTAGGAAATAATCTAGCGGGTAAGAAAGTTGTCTCTTTCATCATTGGAATCCCATCTGCAAATCGAATTCGCTTGAGTCGATAAATATATTCACCTGTTTGAATTCCTAATTGCTGGGCAATATAACTATCCGCTTTATAGTAGTGAAAAGCTGTGATGATCGTAGAAGGAGTTCTCCCTAATTCTCTCATTTGTTCTGTAAAACTATAGCCTTCTAGTAAATTTTGACGTTCTTTCCATTGACTAGAAATAAAAGTGCCTTTTCCGTGGCGTTTATAAATATAGCCTAATGTTTCTAACTCTTTTAATGCTGTACGGACAGTAGTTCTGCTAACTCCATACTCTTTACAGATTTCTCTTTCCGACAACATTTTCTGGTGAACCTGTCCATGTGTCGTAATATATTCAATTAAGTCAAAGCTCAGTTTGGAATAAAGGGGCACTTGTTCAGTTTCTACCATATCATTTCCTCCTCTCTAAATGATGTAACGTCTACTGGTCATTACCAGTTAACTATATTGTAAGTTTATTAGGGGCATAAGTCAAGAAGACACTGAAAAATATTTGTTGGCAAAACATAGAATGGGGAGAATTGTTTTAGGGGAAGACTATAGCAAAAAACGATTAGTCGTTCGTATTTTTTTGAATAAGGTAAGATGCTTGGAAACTTGACGAGCTTCCTAGAAAAAAAGTACAATAAAGGGTGCGAAAAGAGAGGGGTATCATTGTGGATAAAGTGTTCAATTATAAAAGTTGTTTCGATATTATCGGTCCTATTATGATTGGGCCATCAAGTTCTCATACGGCAGGGGCGCTTGCGATTGGAAGATGTGCTAGACAATTGTTTGGTGGAACTCCTACAAGTGTTCAATGTATTTATTATGAATCATTTGCTCAAACTCATAAAGGACATGGTACAGACTTTGCGATTATTAGTGGAGTTTTGGGATTTGAAACGGATGATGAACGTGTTCCACAAGCGGTTGAGATTGCTACTAATGAAGGAATTTCCATTGAATTTATTGAAAGGGACGAACCAAGCCCAGTTGCTCATGCGAATACAGCAGATTTAACATTGATGTCTGCAACAAGACGAGTACGTTTAATTGGAACTTCTATTGGTGGAGGAACTGTAGAAATTAAATATGTGGAAGTAGATGGATTCATCTCTAATCTTTCAGGACCACTACCTATTATTTTAGAAATTCTTCCAATTGAAGAAGATTCAACCGTGGAGCCTCTATTAGAAGAATATGGTATTTCGATTGGGAAACAAAAAGAATTGAAGGAAGGTTCATCATGCTTTATTAGTTATGAATTGAATGGACTAATTTCTCCAACTCTTCAAGAAAAATTACAATTCATTCAACAAGAAAAAACAAT